>DBJWYX010000125.1:0-7263 GCA_052360825.1 Candidatus Wunengus sp. YC64 | reverse complement strand
TCCAGTACCGCCTGTGTATTCCCTGTTTCCTTGCCGGTGCGCAGGTCTTTAACAAGGGAGTAGGGTTGTAATACATATGATCGAATTTGATGACCCCATGCAATTTCTCCTTTCTCATCGTAAGCGGCAGAGAGTTCTTTCTCTCTTTCCTTTTCTTTTATCTGGTACATTTTTGCCTTCAACATGCTTAAGGCCATTCGTCGGTTCTGGTGCTGTGACCGTTCACTCTGGCATTGTACGACAATCCCGGTTGGAAGATGAGTAAGACGAACGGCGGATGATGTCTTGTTGACATGTTGGCCGCCTGCCCCGGATGCCCGGTAGGTATCTACCCGTAATTCATTTTCGTTAATTTCAATTTCTTCTTCCTCTTCAATCTCCGGAAGCACATCGACCGCTGCAAACGATGTATGCCTCCTTGCATTTGCATCAAAGGGGGAGATGCGTACTAACCGATGAACCCCGATTTCAGACTTTAAATATCCATAGGCATACTCGCCCTTTATATGAACGGTAATCCTTTTAATTCCAGCCTCTTCTCCCGGTAATACGTCAATGAGAGACTGCGCAAATCCACTTTTTTCCACCCAGCGGCTGTACATGCGGAATAACATGGATACCCAATCACAGGACTCAGTCCCGCCTGCGCCTGCATAAATGCTTAAATAGGCATTGCAGTGATCGTGCGGTTCGCCCAACATTGTCCGCAATTCAATTTTTTCAAGCTTCTGTGTAAACGACTTAATATCTTTTACGACCTCAGCCTCAGCCTGTTCATCTTGTTCTTCTTCAGCAAGTGACGATAAACACTCGATGTCATCCAGTGTTTTTTGCAATTCATGAAGAGGCAAGATAATTCCTTTGAGGGATTTTAATTTCTTGATAACTTGCTGAGCATTGTCCTTATTTTCCCAAAAATGCGGGGAAGAGATTTGTTCCTCTAAGGCAGACATCTCTTTTTTTTTATTTTCGAGGTCAAAGAGAGTCCCTGAGGTGTACTAAACGCTCACGAAGAGGGGTTAATTCTTTTTCCATATTACTGATCATAATTACGTACCTTTACTTTAATGTTTAAAAAGCATAGTGTTGAAATTTTTTAATCGCTTTGCTATTTCCAAAATGGCAAGTCATAGCGATACTATGCTATGTGAAAAAAATCAATTAATTTAAGAGACAAATTATAATTTATAAAAGATAGGTATGTCAATATGGAATTTGGAATTGACTTAGGTGGAAAATATTCTTATCATTGTCTCATTATGATGGCCGTAATAAGTAAGGTATCAAGGTTTTGGAGACGCCGTGCTGCTTTTTCCGTATAAACGCAATACATATGTACTATTGGTTTTTGACGACAATAGTTATTTCGGTAAGTAAACAAGGGACTAAAAGTATAAGGGAAAATGACCATGATCGATGGCGTAAGGATAAAAAAACTCAAACCCATCCCTGATGAACGCGGCAGATTGATGGAGATACTTCGAAAAGATGACGAACTTTTCATAAAATTTGGTCAGGTATATGTAACGACAGCTTATCCGGGTGTTGTAAAGGCCTGGCATTATCACAAGATACAGACAGACCATTTTACCGTTATACATGGTATGATGAAGATTGTTCTTTACGATGGCCGGAAAGATTCCCCAACCTTTGGGCAGATAAATGAGTTTATTGCAGGCACGTACAATCCTGTTTTGATACAGATACCTCCGATGGTTACCCACGGTTTTAAATGTATAAGCGAACATGAGGCGATTGTCGTCAATTGTCCCACGGAATTATACAATTACACGGCACCTGATGAATATCGCATAGATCCCCACAGTGGAGAAATACCTTATTCCTGGGATAGAAAGGACGGATAATGAAGGGGATTGTTCTTGCAGGCGGACTAGGGACACGCTTATTACCGTTGACAAAAATTACCAATAAGCATCTCCTTCCCGTATACAAAGAGCCGATGATTTATTATCCGATTAAAATTCTTATTAATGCAGGAATCAGGGATATTATGATTGTTACCGGGGGAAATCATGCCGGAGAATTTTTGAGATTGCTTGGAGATGGAAAACAGTTTGGTTTAAAACACATCAGTTATACCTATCAGGAAGGCGAGGGCGGTATTGCCGAGGCACTGGGTTTGACTGAAGATTTTGCAGATGGCGACAAAATTGTTGTTGTGCTGGGCGATAATATTATAGAAAACAATATTATAAAGCAAACAGAGTCGTTTGAAAGACAGAAAGAAGGGGCGAAGATTATCATAAAAAAAGTCCCTCATCCAGAACATTTTGGCGTTCCAGAGCTTGTTGGGGATAAGGTTGTGCGTATTGAAGAAAAGCCCAAAAAGCCCAAATCAGAATATGCCGTTATTGGTATCTATATGTATGATTATCGAGTCTTCGATGTCGTCAAAACACTCGAACGCTCTGAACGGGGTGAACTTGAAATTACGGACGTAAATAATTATTATATAAAAAACGGGTTAATGACTTACGATACTATAGGTGGCTGGTGGATTGATGCCGGAAGTTCGCATGATAATCTTGCCCAGGCAAGCCAATGGGTAATAAAGACAGGCGCTAATAAGGTAGACTGATAAGACCGTGCGTGTAATTGCTGGCTGTGCAAGGGGTATACCTCTTAACTCGTTGATAGGAGACAAGACAAGGCCTATACAGGATAGGACAAAAGAATCTCTGTTCAATATATTATCGGGTGTTATTCCCGGTAGCCGTGTTTTAGATATGTATGCGGGAACAGGTGCAATTGGAATAGAGGCATTAAGCCGCGGTGCAATGTCCTGCATTTTTGTAGAAAACAATAGGTCTGCGATTGAAGTTATTACGAAAAATCTTGAGGCAACAAAGCTTCAAAATAAGGCGCAGGTTGTATTATACGATGTATTTGACGTTATTCCATACCTCGAAAAAAACAATGTAAAGGTTGACATAGTCTTTGTCACTCCACCATATCCTCTCGTAGAAAAAAGCTCTTACAGGGATAAACTCTTGATCTTATTTTCACTTTTATGCAGTAAACAAATAGTCCAACAAGAGGGTCTAATAATGTTGCAGCATAGAAAAACAGATTTTGAAATGCCCCAAGAAGCTATTTGTTTAGAATTATTTGATACTCGAACTTACGGTGATACACAGTGTTCGTTTTTTAAGAATACAATGAAATAAGGGGCATTGTTTATGAAATTCTGGGAAGAACAAGGGAAGATAAAGGTTGCCGCGCCTGCAAAGATCAATTTGTTTCTTGAAATATTGGGGAAACGACAGGATGGTTATCACGAGATCGAAACGGTTATGCAAGAAGTTAGTCTGTTTGATTATCTTCATATAGAAAATTACGATAAAGGGGTAGAGTTTACCTGCTCGAATCCTAAACTTGCTACAGGTGAAGAAAATCTCGTTGTTAAAGCAGTTCGCCTTATGCAAAAAGAGACTGGGACTGCAAAAGGCGTGAAAATCCACTTGGAAAAAAAAATACCGATTGGGGCGGGACTTGGCGGCGGAAGCAGTGATGCTGTTGCAACATTGTTTGGATTAAACAGATTATGGCAAATCGGATATGATGAAAAACAATTGATGTCGTTGGCCGGGAAATTGGGGTCAGACACACCATTTTTTGTTATTGGGAATACAGCGATATGTAAAGGACGTGGGGAGGTTGTTACTCCATACCCTTTGAATGTAAAGTATAATTACATAGTAATTTATCCAGGGTTCGAGGTTAGCACGGCGATGGTTTATAAAAATTTCAAAATTAGCTTGACAAAAAATTTAAAAGATGTTAGCTTTTTCTTGCAAAAATTAGAGTCAGGGAGTCCGCAGGAATTAGGGCATAGTTTACATAATCGCTTAGAAGATGTTGTTTTCAGGCTTTATCCAGACCTTGAGAAAATTAAAAAGACATTAACAACCTTTGGTTTTTGTGGTACACTTTTATCTGGAAGTGGTTCTGCTTTATATGGCTTATGTAAGGAGGGAATGGATCCAAAAGAGATTGAAAACAAAATAAAGATGCTGAATATTGGTGATGTGTTTATGGTAACCAATGATTTCTAGGACACTGCTAAGTGAACAGGAAGGGGGAAGACAATTGAATATTACTGAAGTCCGGGTAAAGTTAACAGAAGCTAAGAAGAATAGATTACAGGCATTTTGTAGTATTACGATAGATAATGATTTTGTCGTAAGAGATCTAAAGGTTATCGAAGGACACAAAGGGGCATTTGTAGCCATGCCCAGCAGAAAACTCACCGACAGATGTCCGAAATGCGGTGGTAAAAATCACTTAATGGCACAATATTGTAATGACTGTGGTACGAAATTGGATGAAAAACGCGCATCCAAAGGTGCGGGCAGACTAAAATTACATGCCGATACGGCCCACCCCATAAATTCAAATTGTAGGGAAGAGATACAGAAAAAGGTTCTCGTAGCGTACAAAGAAGAGGTTGAAAAATCCAAGACGCCAGGATATAAACCTCCAAAATATGAAGACATGGATGACATAGATTATATAAATGAGGAATTAAACGAGGACGTAGACCAAGAAAAATCTGGTAAGTAAAAATATATCAGTCTTATTTAAAAAAGCCCAATCAGTTTTCTTGTCATATTAGGTCGTTAACAGGTTTTCCTGTGTTTGTCAAGTTCATGCACTCCTCCTAAAACATACCTTAGTAAGGTAATATGTAGATAGTCTTACCGTTTTTTATTCTTTAATAGGAATTAAATTTTTTCATACACAGCAGATTGATGATTAAAACAGGTTCACAAATATTGGTAGATGCATTAATAAGGGAAGGGGCAGAGTATGTCTTTGGAATTCCAGGTGGCGCCGTTTTACCCTTATTTGATGCATTATTTGACTCTCCTATAAAGTTCATTTTAACGCGACACGAACAAGGCGCCGGTCATGCAGCAGACGGATATGCCAGGGCTACGGGAAAGGTTGGGGTTTGCCTGGTTACTTCTGGTCCAGGCGCTACAAATTTGACTACGGCAATTGCAACGGCTTATATGGATTCGATACCTATAGTAGCCATAACAGGACAGGTCAAGACATTTCTCATTGGGAATGACGCCTTCCAGGAAGCCGATATTATTGGAATCACGCGTCCTATAACAAAACATAGTTATTTAGTGAAAGATATTAAAGACCTTGCAAGAATCGTAAAAGAGGCATTTTTTATAGCCAACACCGGGCGCAGAGGTCCTGTATTGATTGACTTGCCTGTTGATGTCACCATGGAAAAATGTGAAGAAGTGATACCAACAGAAGTAGATTTGCCAGGATATAAACCCAGGTACGAAGGTCATATCCGTCAAATTATGATTGCTGCTGAGGCAATTAATTCCTCCAAACAGCCAGTAGTCTATACGGGCGGAGGCATCATTACCTCCGAATGTTCAAAGGATTTACTTGAATTTGCAGAAAAGGGAAATCTTCCGGTAACCACAACACTAATGGGTCTTGGGGGATTCCCAGAAACCCACCATTTATCCTTAGGAATGTTGGGGATGCATGGCACTGCTTACGCAAATTTCGCAGTAACAGAATCTGATGTTTTAGTGGCGATCGGCGCAAGATTTGACGACCGTATTACTGGAAAGATTGATGAATTTGCCCCCAACGCAAAGATTATTCACGTTGATATTGATCCTGCATCTATCAGCAAGAGCATCAGAGTGGATATACCGGTTGTGGGTGATGCAAAAAATATATTACAAGAACTCAACAAACACATCCATTTTGATGAGAGAAAAGAATGGTTTGATAAAATCAAACACTGGAAAGAAAAAAATCCACTATCGTATAATAACAGCGGAAACGTTATTAAACCGCAATACGTAATTGAACAAATCTGCGATGCGGCTAAGGGCAACGCTATCATTACAACAGAGGTAGGGCAAAATCAGATGTGGGCTGCCCAATATTTTACGTTTACGCAACCGCGCACATTTCTGTCTTCCGGCGGATTGGGCACCATGGGTTACGGTTTTCCCGCTGCCATTGGCGCTCAATTGGGATGTCCGGATAAACTCGTGGTGGATATTGCAGGTGATGGTAGTATTCAAATGAATATCCAGGAACTCAGTACCGTTGCGCGTTTAAACATCCCAGTGAAAATAGCTATTTTAAATAACGGCTATCTGGGGATGGTACGTCAGTGGCAGGAATTGTTCTACAATAAACGGTATTCCAGTGTTAATTTGAACGGTAATCCGGATTTTGTCAAGCTGGCGGAGGCGTACGGTGCAAAAGGATTTTTAGTTGAGAAAAAAGAAGACGTCCGTCCAACGATAGAAAAGGCGTTTTCTATAAAAGGGCCTGTTATCATGGATTTCAGGGTAGATCCAAATGAGAACGTCTTTCCGATGGTGCCTGCAGGACAGGCAATTCATAGAATGATCGGAACCATGGCATAACGGAACTAATTCCATCAAATTATTGTTTTCTTAAAAAGAATAGACATTAATATCTAATTAGAAGAGATAGGCGATGACCTCTGTAACTGATAGAAAAAAAATAACGTATTGGAAGGATTAGAAATAGATTCAAAAGATGTTTTTGAGTAAAGGTTGAGAAAACAAATGGAATTACTCTTAGGTGCAGCAATTACATTAGGCATATTAGGCATGGTCTTTGGAATAGGGCTGGCAATTGCCTCTGATAGATTTGCGGTTAAGGTTGATCCGCGTATTGATAGTATTAATGAAGTCCTGCCGGGTGCCAATTGCGGTGCATGTGGTCAGCCTGGTTGTAGCGGTTTTGCACAGGCTGTAGTGGAAGGAAAAGCGCCTGTAAATGGTTGTACGGTGGGACAGGCTTCCGTGGCAAAGCTCGTTGCGAACATAATGGGTGTAAAATTCGAAAATAAAGAACGGTCTGTTGCTGTTGTAATGTGTCATGCAAGAGGCGTAAAAAATAAGTTTACTTATAATGGAATCAAGGACTGTCGTGCGGCAAATATTGTCGGAGGTGGTTTTCTTGGCTGTGATTACGGCTGTTTGGGTTTAGGCACGTGCGTGGAAGCCTGTAAATTTGAGGCAATGTATATGGGTGCGGATGACCTCCCCATAGTAATTGAAGAGCGCTGTACTGCCTGCGGAAAGTGTGCAGCCGTTTGCCCCAGAAAACTTATCAGCATAGTGCCGGAATCCAAAATGGTGCATGTGCGATGCAAGTCGCTCGATAAAGGCGCTGTTGCGAAGAAGATTTGCCAGGATTCTTGTATTGCCTGTA
>DBJWYX010000124.1:0-7288 GCA_052360825.1 Candidatus Wunengus sp. YC64 | reverse complement strand
TTTAATTTATGAATATTCCAGTTGTTACTATTGTCGGCAGGCCGAATGTGGGAAAATCTTCCCTGCTCAACTGTCTCGCAAGACGCAGAATCTCCATTGTCGAGCCAACCAGCGGCGTTACGCGGGATCGTGTCTCAACGGAAATTCGACACAACGATTACGTGTTTGAATTGGTGGACACAGGCGGGATGGGCGTAAAGGACGTAGACGGTCTTACGGAAGACATCGAGATGCAGATAGAAATTGCACTTTCCAATGCTGATCTAATTCTCTTTGTGGTAGACGTGCGGGACGGCGTGACACCTTTGGATATTATGGTGACAGAAAAATTGAGACGCCTGGGGAAAAAGCTGATTTTTATTGCCAATAAGGTGGATACGCCAAAGTTTGAATATCAATTGGCAGATTTTAATAAGTTGGGATTCGGCGCCCCGCTTCCTGTGTCTGCCGTTGAAGGATTTGGGCGGTCTGAATTGCTTGACAAGATTGTCTCTCTGCTGCCGGCGCCGTGCCAGGAATCGGATTCCACTGAACCTATCATGAAACTTGCCCTGGTAGGCAAACGGAACGCCGGGAAATCCACGCTCATCAATACCCTGGCAAAGGAACAGCGCGTAATCGTCAGTGAAGTGCCGGGCACTACGCGGGATTCGGTAGATGTGCGGTTCGAAATAGAGGGTAAGCAATTCCTTGCAATTGACACGGCAGGGGTAAGAAAGAAAAAACAAGTCCATGATTCTATAGAATTTTACAGCATGGCGCGCGCCGAACGGTCTATCCGCAGGGCAGATGTAGCGCTATTCCTTATTGACGCCACGCTCAAGGTGTCCGAAGTGGATAAAAAACTGGGCGATTACATCGTCTCTGAAAACAAACCATGCATCATTGTAATTAATAAATGGGACTTGGTTCAGGGCGTTGAGACTGCGAAATTTAATGACTATATTTATAAATGTTTACCGGGACTTGCCTTTGCCCCCATCTCTTTTATCAGCGCCAAGGATAATAAACATGTTGTGGAAATGATACATCTGGCCTTAGAACTTTACGAACAGGCCAACACCCGCATAACGACTTCTGACTTGAACCAGGCGTTGCAGGAGGCCTTGTCTTTGCACCGTCCGACACGCAAGAAGTCCAGGTCTCCGAGGATTTATTATGCCACGCAGGTAAGCGTAGCGCCTCCCACGTTTATCCTTTTTGTTAACGATCCAAAACTCTTCGATAGCGATTACGAACGTTACCTCTCCAATCAACTCCATAGAAAGCTTCCCTTTTCAGAGGTTCCCTTAAAATTCCATTACCGGGCAAGGACAAAAGTGCAGTTAAGCCAAGCCTGATAGAAGCTTTTGGATGAGTAGTTTAAATTAGGCCTTCGGTGGCTTCAAGGTAGCGCGAACTTCAGTTCGCTTACATCCCTATGCGAACGAAAGTTCGCACTACAACTGCAACTCTGAACATTTAATATACGGCCGTGCTTAATACTATGAATTATTACAGAAATATTTTTAGGAGCATTAAGGTACAGTTCATCTGTTACGTCTGTCTGCTGACGACCGTCCCGTTGTTGTTCGTTTGTATCGTGGAATATTACAGTAGTAAGAGCGCTATCGAGCAGAGAGTGATTGAACAACTTACTTCTATTGCTGACCTGAAAAAGAGCGAACTCAATAGTTGGTTGGAAGAGCGATTGACAGACACATCGGTGATTGTCCGGAACAAGGTGCTCGCTGCCGCGGCAACAAGCCTTTTGCAGCAGAGGAGGAGGTGCGAAAGCGTTTATCAATTGATGAACTCAGAAACTGCACGCATAAATTACAACAGGGTCTTGGAAAATCTTCATGCACTCAAACAGTTTTATAAACACTATAACGTTATTTCCATTATTGATGGCGCAAACGGAGAGGTGGTCATATCTACCTATCCCGATATCGTGGGTAAGACCCTGAGTTCGTTTAACAGTTATATTGATGTCCTTGAAAAACAAGATGTGGCGGTAAAAGATGTTTATACCTCTGAACTCATGGGACAGAACTGGATGACGTATTACTGCCCTGTTCTCATGACGGATACCATTACCCTGGAAAGCAGTGATGTTATTGTTGGCGTCATATTATTAGATGTCAATGTCAAAAATAGCGTTGAGCCATTGATTCATAGCTGGCCTGGAATGGGCAAGACAGGTGAAACGCTCCTGGTGAGGCGAGAAGGAGAGAATGTCGTATATTTGAATGACCTTCGTCATAAGCAAGGAGCGGCTTTAAAATTTACAAGCCCTATTCGCTCTACTTTCGACATTCCTTCGGTATTAAGTTCACATGGAGAAGAAGGGATTAAAGAGTCTAAGGATTATAGAGGCGTCAATGTTCTTTCTGCTTATCGGCATATTCCCATTCCCAATTGGGGGCTTGTAGCAAAGCAGGATTTGACAGAAGCCTTTGCCCCGGTAGAAAAGCTAAAGAACCGTGTTATAGTGCTGATCTTTTTTTGTATCATCATTGTTATTGCCATTGGTGTTTCATTTGCCAACCGGATCACACAGCCCATATTACAACTGGCACAGGGGGCGAAGTCCATCGGTTCCGGGAATTTAGACCACCGGATTCCGATTACCTCGCAGAATGAGGTAGGGATTCTTGCCGGGGAATTTAATCAAATGGCCGCAAAGCTGAAGGAATCATACTCAAATCTGGAACAGAAGGTAGAGGAAAAAACGTCTCAGTTGCTGCGTGCGGAACGCCTTGCAGCGGTGGGTGAGCTTGCAGCCGAGGTAGCCCATGAAATCAATAACCCTTTGGGCGGATTGCGGAATTTTGCCAGTATGTTGGAAAATGAACCTGAAAATATCACACAAACAAAAAAATATGCTACCCTTATGCTCGAAGGACTCAAACGGGTCGAGATGATCGTAAAGCGTCTCCTAACCTTTTCAAGACCTTATAAACTTCATATATCCGGAAACAATATTAACACGATTATAAATAGTTCTCTTGAATTTATAGAGCATAGGATTGAGCCGGGCCAGGTGCTTATCAACAAGGAATTCAACGACTCTCTTCCGCCTGTTTTCGTGGATGCAGACCACATCTCTCAGGCATTGATCAATATTATGGTAAATGCCATTGAGAGTATGCCTAATGGAGGAAAGCTGACGATAAAGACAGATACTTGTGAGAATCATAGCGAATGTGTTACTGTTTGGATTAGTGACACAGGTTGTGGTATTTCCGAAGAAATTGTTGGTAAAATATTCGAACCCTTTTTTACCACAAAGAATAAAGAAGGGGAAAAAGGACTTGGAATGGGATTGGCTATTTCTAAAAGGATTATCGAAGACCACCATGGAGAAATCCGTGTAGAAAGTAAAGCAGGTCAGGGAACTACCTTTAGTATTTGTTTTCCGTGTCGCAAGACGGAGTAAAAATTTCCATTTTATTTAAGCGGATTATACGATGTATAGCATAGAGAATCCCCCTTAGAAAAGGGGGCTAGGGGGTTGTAAACTTGTCCTCATGAAAATGGGGAATAACCACGGAAAAACACAACCCCCTGCCTCCCCCTTTTTTAAGGGGGAGTTAAACGGAATATTTTAAAATGAAAAATAAAATACTCATTGTTGACGATGAAAAACTTATGCGCGTATCGCTCGAAGATAAACTAGCCAAGGAGGGATATGCCGTCAATTCCCTTTCCAATGCGGTAGAAGGCATTAAGTTACTCCAATCTACGAACTTCGATGCCGTAATAACAGATTTGCGTCTGCCCAGGATGGATGGAATAGATTTTTTAAGGGAAATAAAAAAGGCATCCCCCGATACCGTTGTTATTATCATGACCGCATACGGCTCCATTGAGAATGCAGTTACCGCTATGAAAGAAGGGGCGTATGACTACGTGACGAAACCATTTTCCCTGGAAGAACTCACCATAAAGCTCCAGAAGGCGCTCAAACATAAGGACACGATTGCAGAAAACATTATGCTGAAACAGCGCGTCCTCAGCCAGTACGGCTACGATAATATGATTGGGAAGGGTGAGGGGATGAAGCGTGTGTTTGAGATTATCAGCACAGTGTCAAACCGTGATACCACCGTACTTATCCAAGGAGAGAGCGGTACTGGGAAAGAACTCACCGCTGGGGCTATTCATTACAACAGCAATCGCCGGGACGGGCCTTTTATAAAGGTCAGTTGCGCCGCATTAAACAAGGAGATTCTGGAGAGTGAACTCTTTGGGCATGAAAAAGGCTCTTTTACAGGAGCAATCAAAACAAGGCGTGGACGTTTTGAACTTGCCGATGGAGGCACAATATTTCTCGATGATGTGGATGACATACCATTGGAAATGCAGGTGAAGCTTCTGAGAGTGCTTCAGGAACGGGAATTTGAGCGTGTTGGCGGCGAGGAGACGATTCCTGTCAATGTTCGCGTCATCTGTGCAACCAAAAAAGACCTTAAGAAACTGGTACAGGAAGGCGGTTTTCGTCAAGACCTCTATTATCGTCTCCATGTGGTTACCGTTCAACTCCCGCCTTTAAAGGAAAGAAAAGAGGATATTCCGCCGTTGGTAACGTATTTTATTAAGAAATATGCTACACATCAGCGGGTTAGTGTTAATTCCATATCCCAGGAAACGCTTAATTTGCTATTGTCATATAACTGGCCTGGAAACATCCGGGAACTGGAAAACGTGATTGAACACGCCGTAGCATTTTGCACCTCAGATACGATAATACCCAAAAATTTACCTGGAAATTTGTTAGAAAGAGAAACCCCTTCGGGAATATTCCCCATCGAACTTTCTGCGATTGATTCCATAGACTTGCAAGAAACGTTGAGTGAGGCAGAAAGAAAACTTCTTTTTTGGGCATACCAGAAGACAAACGGCAATCAGGTGCGCATGTCAGAGATATTGCGGATACCCCGCACAACACTTCAAAACAAACTCGTCAAGTATAACATAACCAAAACCGGTATTCCCGCCACAGAATAGGCATAGCGCAGCACAGACGCAACAAAGTCCATATTCTACACAGTGTTGTTTTTCCGCAGGTTTAGAGTGCTAAATGCTGCAGGAAAATTAAATAGTTCACAACGCAAAAACTAATCCTATTCCATTTTTTCTTGACAGGGGTCAGGTTAGTTATATATCATACATAAGAAAAGTGTGTAATCAGGAGGTGTAATATGGTGAGGATAAATGCCATTTTGCCGGAGGATACTCTGGTAAAAATAGATGCCATCGTAAAAGAGAAAAAGAAGAGCAGGAGTGGTTTCTTACGGGAAGCTGCTGAGAAGCTGATAGACGAATATCAACGGCAAAAAGCGGAGGAAATAAAAAGAGAACGTATAAAACGTGCCATAGAAACACAGGATAAATTAAAGAAAAAATCAGGTAAGTGGAGCGGTGTTTCAGAGGTCAGGAAGTGGAGAGAATTACACAAGTGAAAAAATTCGTCCTTGATACATCTGTTGTTGTCAAATGGTTTAGCCGGGACGAGGATGATGCTGAACATGCCAATAAATTAAGACACCAGATACAGGAAGGTTTGTGTGTCATAACAATACCGGATCTGTTGTTCTACGAGCTTGCGAATGCGCTGAGACACAATCTAAACTTTACCGCAGAGGATGTTCGGGTAGCATTGGATTCTGTTTTTGATATGGAATTTGACATAAGAAAGGTTGATAGTTCAGTAATAGCTGCTGCAATAGATATAGCCTTTAAATTTAACGTTACCGTCTACGATGCATATTTTCTTGCGTTGTCTCAATTAGAAAGTAAACCATTTGTTACAGCCGACTACAAATTCACCGGGCGCATGAAAGGTTTTAAAGACATCGTTAATTTAACTGAAATTTAAAATTTTTTATCTTCATCCGGCCATTCTTTTTCCGCAGGAGTTCCCATACCAATTGAATCAATCGATATTACAGTAGAATCATTCTGTAAAGAGAAATGAACAGTTTAACGCCTCATGAGACTTTATAATGATGGGCACGCAGTGGGCGAATACTTGTACGTTCGCTTTTTTCGTAACGTCAAGGCGGCAGCCCCAAAGGGGTTGCCTGCTCGGATGATTTGGTTGGGCATCCTTCTATAGTTTATCGGGTCTCAGTTGGTTCAGCATCTTACCGACCGCTGGGTTTCGTTCCAGAATCATATCGTGCAAGTATGGCCAGTATTCCGTTGCCAGTAACCCGACACCTTGCATGTTGCGCCGGACAAACGATGCCGTTTTAAGTACTCTATGCTTGCGCAGATCGTCAAGGAAAATCGGTGACACGAGGTGGCATATCCTGCGTATCTCTCCGAAATACGCCTCGCCTTCGCGCCATCCTGCGCCACCTCGTGCAATGTCGTTTCCTGAAAACACGAATACATCGGTAATGGCCGAAACTGGAGCGCACTTGTACATTAGCAATACGTCTCCGGGAGTTGTACGTTTGGACAGTGCCCATTTCATGCGATTATGCTCGTCAAGGTATTCACATTGACTCTTGATTGCCTGTTGAATCCACACCTTTCGAGAGACTCCGAAGTATCGTTTCAACTCGATGACTTCAACTCCTTTAGGGGCATCCGGCCAGTCATGATGCCAGCAGACAATCACATCACACTTACTACTATCATGTCGGTGAGCTTTGAAATTGCTCGATCTGAACTCGAACTCGATCCTGCACTTCCTTTCTGAATCGCCCATTCTCCGGTAGGCGATGCAGTCCGGGAACTGAGGGCGGATCTCCTCAATTCGGAATTGGAGCCGCCGCGCGACGTGTGCGAAGAGGAAGACAACACCGAGTTCATTGGCCGGTGCATATTCCATTGGAGCGTTCTTTAAGGCGACAGGCTTGTCTCTTCGTTTCATTCGTTATCCTGCCCAACATTCATTTTTATCTTTATTCTATAAATTGTCGGCATCGTATCGCATGACATAGCGGATGTCAAGCAAAACTCTATAGAATGACTGTGAATACACGAGGATATTATAGTCGTTATAATGAAGCATTTATTATAGTGAATTCAGATACTTGAACCCAAACTACGTAACTGAAACAGGTTTGTGTTTTCTGACAGTCTGTTGACTTTCCATTTCATTTTTGTTAGTTTTACCATGTAATTTCTCCAATGAGACGGGAAAATATCGTAATGGTTTACCGGGAACTCCGGAAATATATAATAATGACTTAAGAAGGACAGGAGATTAATATGACAACACAGTGGAGTTTAGTTTCAACAATCGAAAGAGAAGAGAAGATATGTGATTTAGCGCAACAGGAGTTGAAAA
>DBJWYX010000123.1:0-7290 GCA_052360825.1 Candidatus Wunengus sp. YC64 | reverse complement strand
CGATTTGGTTCGTTGCTATAAGTATCCCGACTGCTATTGGTAATTCAAAAACCGGGCCTTCTTTCTTGCGGTCTGCAGGTGCAAGATTTATTGTCATGGGTTTATAAGGAAACTTGTAACCGCTATTATTGACCGCCGCCTTCACCCGGTCACGGCTCTCCTTAACCGCCGTGTCCGGCAACCCAACGATGGCAATATAAGGCATATCACCCCTGGCGATATAAACCTCAATATCTAATAAGTATGCCTCAATACCAAAAACGGCAACACTTCTGACTTTCGCCAGCATTCGCTGATACCAAAAATAATGTATCCGGACTTGCTATTTTGCAGTTGCAACTTTATTCAATGCCTTGAGCAAAGCATCCATGTCGATCCCACTCATCCCTGCTGTTTTCTCGATACTAGAACCACCGCCACAGCAGGAATCTACCTTAAAATTACTGAAAATCGTAATTGTCTTTGGATATTTCTTTATCACGTCATTGATAACCATATCCTTCGTAATCACATCCGCCATTTTTGCCTCCAAAAATTATTCTATTTATTAAACATTTTGATTGTAACTTACTATGCTATGTTATAATTACAAATAAAATATAACTTGGTTATGATAATGTATAATACAATCAAAAAGCAACGTATTTTTATTCCGGCTCCTAAAATGAAACATCCATGACTTTCGGCTACAAAGGGGGATGAAATCTCCCCTTTGAGTGTCATTCCGAGCGGAGCAAGGAATCTTCAAGATTTCTCCAGGAGTTTACCCTGAGTAAAAAAGATTCTTCACTTCGTTCAGAATGACAAATACGAAGGGGTCGAAATGGTAATAACAGGTGAAATAACCGTTAAATCGCACCCGCAAAAACATGAAAATTTGAAACAGGCATATCATTTTTGAAATGCGAAGCCATTGGAACGGTGTAATAAAAATAAAACAAAAAAAATAGTAATTTTATAAACTCAATATTTTAAAATGGTTATGTAAAAAAATTAAATATCAATAATTTATTTAATTGGAATACCGCTTGTATATATGCTAAATTGCTGTAAATTACGTATTATGCGACATTGTGATGTATATTTTTTAAAAAAGAGAGGGATTTCGTAATGAGTGTTATCAGAAATACAATCAAGACATTCCACCCGGCTTATTTTGCTTTTATAATGTCCACAGGCATAATCTCGATTGCATCCGGACTTCTGGGCTTCAAGGGTATTGCTTATGGGCTTTTTTATATAAACATTATTGCATATGCAGCCGTTCTATCATTACAAATACTGCGGATAAGGATGTTCTGGACAAACCTGTATAATGACCTTTCCAATCCGAAATTAAGCCTCGTTTTCTTCACTACGGTTGCAGGCACTAATGTACTGGGCGCACAATTTGTCTCTGTAGTAAATTATCCGGAAGTTGCAAAGATATTCTGGTATTTTGGCATATTCCTCTGGACAATCGTTTCGCTATCCACATTTAATCTCCTCTTTATAAAATGTGATCAAAGGATCGAAATGGTAATGCATGGGGGCTGGTTGACCGCAACCGTTGGCACCCAATCAGTGGCTGTGCTTGGCGCTTTGCTTGCGCCGAAATTTGGGGATGCCGGGAGTTTCGTGATGTTTTCCTCCTTTGTGTGGTGGATGATCGGCTCTTTCCTTTACATGGTCTTGATTACACTAATCATGTATAGACTCGTATTTTTCAAAATATCCCCTGATGCGCTAGTCCCGCCATACTGGATAAATATGGGCGCACTCGCCATTACAACGTTAGCAGGTTCTATCTTATGCATAAACATTCCTAAAATAGAGGGACCGTACGCTGACTTCCTGGGATTCACAAAAGGATTTACCTTGTTTTTCTGGTCATTCGGCACATGGTGGATACCCTTCCTGGTCATTATTGGAATATGGAAATACGTCTTTCATAAGACACAATTCAAGTACACCCCTCTTTATTGGGGCATGGTCTTCCCTCTGGGTATGTACACTGCTTGTACCGTAAGGCTTTCGCAGGCCATTCAAATTCCATTTATTGCTAACATATCAAAATATTTTATCTATGCGGCCTATGTTGCATGGAGTTTCATATTTATCACCATGATACTATCCATGATAAAAGCAGCGACTGCAAAAGAAGCTGCTGCCCCGGCAAAGGCGGCGCAACCTCAGATGACGGGTGTTGCAAAAGGATAAAATTTCTTTACGAAAGATCGTGAATATTTAAGAAGTTTGGCTTGAGTTTTCAACAAAGTATTTGTTTATGCAATGAATATTCAGTATAAATGAATTAATTATATATTATAAAACATTGCGTGATAAATTCCTTGCATCTTAGTAATTTAATTTTAAAGAAAGGGGGTAACTTGTGGCTGATACGCAGACTGGCAGTACAAACAATCAGGAATATGCCGCACCAGTGATTGAGATTGATGCCTATGCTCCAGCAAAGATGGCCGATAAGGTGGGGCACGTTGGCGTTGCGAAATCGCAACTCGGGACATTAACTACATTCGCCCTAAGTATTCTTGCGGGTGTTTTTATTGCGTTGGGTATTCAACTCTCCATGTTGGTAACACATACCGCAACCTCTAATTACGGTCTAAATCAGTTGGTGGGCGGTGTGGCTTTTACCTTAGCCCTAGTTTTAATCGTAATAGCCGGCGCAGAACTCTTTACGGGAAATTGTCTTATTGCGATGTCTTTTATGGCCAGAAAAATTACCGGTAAAGACCTTGCCAGAAATTTGATTATAGCATTTATCGGCAACTTTATTGGCGCCTTAACCCTTGTCCTATGGATATACGTTTCAAAACAATGGACAATCAATAATCATCTCCTGGGCGCCAAAATTGTCCTTGCAGCCAACGACAAGGTAAATATCCCATTTGGAGCGGCATTTGCCAGGGGTGTGCTTTGTAATGCCCTGGTATGTTTAGGTATTTGGCTGTGTTACAGCGCCAGGAGTAATATGGATAAGATACTGGCATTACTCTGGCCTATCTCCTGTCTGATAGCATGTGGATTCGAGCACTGCGTTGTTAATATGTGGCTTATCCCTATGGGGCTAATTTTAAAAGGCAACAGCGCTGTACTAGCAGCCGCAGAAAAGCTTCACGGCGGGAAATTAGAACTTTCGAATCTCACGTTATTTAAAGGATTTTTGATTGATAACCTCTTCCCTGTCGTCCTTGGGAATTTATTCGGCGGTATCGTTCTGGTTGCGGGTGTGTATTGGTTTATCTATTTGCGCCCATCAAAGAGATAATGAAAAGGAGATATAAGATATGGCAGAAAATAAAGTTCAAAAATCTATCCAGGTTATCGATATCGATGCCTATTCACCTCCACTGATCGCATCCCGAATTGACAAAGTAGCCCTGGTAAAGGCAAAATTAAGCTTTGCACAGACTTTTTTACTGGGAATATTAGCTGGAGTCTATATTGCCATTGGCGCACAATTCGCCACCTTTGTAATAAGCGACTCCACCCTGCACTTTGGACTTAACTCTCTGATTGCAGGTATTGTCTTCTCCCTCGGACTTATGTTAGTCGTAGTTGGCGGTGCAGAACTCTTTACGGGCAATTGCTTAATTATTATGGGTTATATTAGTAAAAGGATTACAACGTACGAAATGCTCAATAACTGGGTTGTCTCATTTATTGGTAATTTGATAGGCAGTCTCACGATGGTCTGCTGGATGTCTCAAACTCACCAATGGGAATTCTTCCACAATATGGTCGGCGCAAAGGCGCTGCTTATCGCCAACACAAAGGTTAATCTCTCTTTTTCGGCTGCCCTGGCAAGGGGCGTCCTCTGCAACGCAATGGTATGCCTTGCTATCTGGTTATGTTTCAGCGGCAGGAGCGTAGCGGACAAAATCCTTTCGATTGTTTTCCCCATCGGAGGTTTCGTTGCCAGTGGATTTGAGCACTGTGTTGCAAACATGTACTTCATTCCCATGGGTGTGGTATTAAAAAAACATCCTGAAGTAGTTGCTGCTGCTGAAAAAATGGCAGGAAAAACCTTGGACCTCTCCCAACTTACCTGGAGGGGATTTTTTGTAAATAATCTTTTCCCGGTTACTCTGGGCAACATCGTAGGGGGGGTTATCCTGGTTGGCATAATGTTCTGGTTTGTCTATTTACGGCCTCACCTTAACTTATCTTTTAGCGTAAAACAGGACTTTTTCCCCGACAAAAAGTAACTGTTTGTGAATGCTTAAATAATTGTCTTGAAAAAATCCCGGTATGAAATAAACTATGTTAATCATGCCGGGATTTTTTTATGTATTACTACTCATAGCCTTCGCATCCCTCATAGCATCTGCTATCAGCTATTTTTTTGCCAAAATAAAGCTGTTCTCATTTACCCTCCTCTTGTTTTATACGTGTAACACGTTTCTCTCTTTTTTTCTGATACATAACAATCATGCCGTCTTTTTTTACACGATAGTTATGTTCCTCATAGTCTTCCCCATAATATGTCTCATCCTGTTTGCTCTTGATGTACACTATGGCCTGTTTTGTATAGACACGTCTTTTGTGTTGGTTCTCGTTTGGCTATTAACACCCGTACTTTTTATCGTAAACCTTGTTTCTTATGTCTTAAAGGTAATTCATGCCTGAAATTTCCAGGAAAATATTCATTAGCGCAGGCGAATCGTCGGGGGATATTCATGGCGCAAACCTCATGCACTGTTTACTCGAAAGAGATCCCCATATAACATTTTACGGCCTTGGCAGAGAAAATATGGCAAAGGCCGGGTTACATGGTCTCCACGATATGTCCCAAAAATCCTTAATGTGGCTTCACGCCTTGACAGAGCTATCAACCTTCTTGAGGATGAAAAAGGATTGTATTCACTTCCTAAGGCAGGAAAGGCCGTGTGTGGTCATATTGATCGACTACTGCGGTTTCAATTTCTATATAGCCAGCGCTGCTAAAAAACTTGGGATTCCCGTGATTTACTATATCAGTCCGCAACTCTGGGCACATGGGCCGTGGCGTGTGAAAAAGATGAAAAAGCTGGTAGACAAACTGCTCGTTATTTATCCTTTCGAAAAATCATTTTATGAAAAAGCTGGTATTCCTGTCACTTATGTGGGACATCCGCTATTTGACGAAATTTATAAAGAGGGTGTTGATGAAGGATTAGTTACTGGATTAAAAAACCAACTGGGAGAAACTCTCGTCTCTTTTCTCCCTGGCAGTCGCAGACAGGAAATTGTTCGTTTATTACCCTTGTTCTTGCAATCAGCGACACAGATACATCAAACAATTCCCTCTGCACAATTTCTCATCTCCTGCAGCAATGAACAACATTTTGATCTTATACGTGAAATTACCAAAGAATTCAACGCCCCTTACAAAATTGTCATAGGGAACGTACACGAGGTAATCAAGGCATCCAGCCTGTGCATAGCAGGCGCTGGAACTATCACATTGCAGATTGCCTATTATCTCAAGCCGATGATTATCGTTTACAAAATATCGCCATTTGCCTATTTTATAGCTAAACCTTTCCTGACGACACCATACATCGGTCTTGTGAATAAACTCGCTGACAAGATGATTGTCCCGGAACGTCTTATGTGCAAAGGGAATCCCGCCCGGCTTGCCAATCAGGCGATACAATTACTCAACAATCCCCAGAAAAGACAGACTTGTGTTCGTGAGTTATCCCTGCTTGTGGATAAAATTGCAAAGCCAGGGGCATCTGAACATGCGGCGGGCGAGATATTAAATCTGTTAGGTTCAAAGTTAAATTAACCACAGATTAGGACGGATAAAATACTAACCTGTAAGGTTGGATGAAGCAAATTACAGAGTTTTTTGAGTTAGTTATGTTCGTCATGAAAAATGGTTATATGGCTGAATGGTTAAATGGTTTTCCAACCATACAACCATATAACCATTAGCCATAATCCTACATGAAAAGATGCCCTGAAACCCACTTAAATAAAGTGAAATTTCCTATACAATCCTGCTAATCACTCCATTCCCCACAGCACCAATTCTTTCAGCACGCGACAGGAATTCTATACAAACATTTATGAATCTGTTCGGGATGAAAGACAAAATGAGAAGGGCGGTCATAATGCCACTCTCTCCCGCCGGGAACATGGTGTTCAAGGTAAGGCCACTTGCGAAACGGGTCTGTTCCTAAAGCCTGGATAAGCTTCTTGTTGCTCATCGTAACGTTTCCTGCCCTTGGGGGCATCGGACCTGCTTCCTTTCGCATGCAACCCTTAAGCAGATGCGGGGCGTATCCGCCCACCTTATTTACGATCTGCCCAATCTGATAAAGGCTGAGATGCCGATGAGATCCAAGATGATAAACACCCCCGATTTTGTTCCCGAGGGCAAGTTCTGTGACTTCATTGAAATCTTCGCAATAAAACGGTGATCGTACCTCATCAAAATATAATGTGGCTGGATTATTCTTCTTGAACCGTGACAGTATCCAATCAATCGCCCCTGCATGCCCATTGACGCTGATGCCCATGGGAAGTGATATCCGGAAAATCGCAGCGGAAGGATTTTTCAGCATAATACTCTCTTCGGCTATCGCCATGGTCTTGCCATACATTGTGACGGGAGACACTGCCTCTTCTTCTGTATAGAGCCCCTCTGATTTCCCGGGAAATACAAGATCTGTAGAAAGATGGATCAGTCGAATATCATGACTAGAAATCACTTCCAATATATTTAAGGCCGACTGCACATTCACACGATACGCCAGCACAGGATTCATTTCGCAGGACTTCAAGGCACACGACCCCGCCCCATTTAAAACTGACTTGAACCGTTTCTGTTTCATCAATGTCGCAAGCCCCTTGCGGTCTTCTATGTCCAGAGGAATGATTCCCTTCTCCCGCAGCGGCCAGTATCGGACAGGACGAATAGCAGTAACGTGCTCAGGGTATTTTGTATGAAAATACTTAAAGGCGCTGTAACCGGGCACTCCTGTCACACCGGTAATTAAAAGGGGTAGAAAAGATGGTAGACGCATAGAATCGTTTTAAATTTTATAACCTAGCGCGGCGTAGCCGCCACCAAAATAGAATCTCTAAACAGTAAAACATGTAAAGTCCTAAATCCAAATTTCGAAATCCGAAACACATTCTAATATCAAATGAAAGAAATTAAAAACGCGGTTTGGAACATTTGAATTTGTAATTTTGAGATTGTTTCAAATTTCGGATTTAGTGGTTTCTAATGAACAAAAACTTACAAAAAAAAAGAGGTTTTTACAAAGCAATACTATAATAATCTGTGCAATC
>DBJWYX010000122.1:0-7335 GCA_052360825.1 Candidatus Wunengus sp. YC64 | reverse complement strand
GCGCATATGTTCTCTACATATTAAATATTTCTATCGCTTTAAGAATACTATCCGGGTTTTATCGGGAGTATACCCATAATTTATACGGTTTTTTCAATGCGGTTTATTTAATATCCGGGATTCTGGAGACCGTTGGGGTATTTTTATTCATATATAATTTGAATTTGTTCGACAGCAAAAAGGCAATTAAGAACAACCCTAATTTACCCACGGGATTCAGAAAATATATCAGGGCAGCGCTTATATGGTTGTTTGTTTCAGAAAGTGCACTGCTGAGCTTTACTATCTATGAAACCCTATCGGGGGAGCGGACTTCTCATGCCTTGTTTGGCGCATACCGGCATGCCATCTTTATCGGATTCATCAGCATGATGATCCTGGGATGTGCCTCTAAGATGATTCCCTTGAGTAAGGGCGTAAAATTATGCAGTACGAAACTGCTCAACGCTACATTCGTGCTGATAAACATTGGATGTGCGTTCAGGGTAGTCGCACAACCGGTTTCCGAGCACCTGTATCCGCAATTTTATGCTTTTATGGGCATCAGCGGTTTTGTTGAGTATTCCGCCATGTTCTGCTTTGCTATCAATGCCTGGAAAACGATGCAGCTTGACGTAGAAGAAGAGTCGACCGAGCAAATTACCGTCGCAACTGCCAGCACAAATGTCTATCAACTCATCAAGCAATACCCCCAAACCCTCGATATACTCGTTGGATTCGGATTCAAACAATTGAAGAATCCTATCCTCAGAAACACCCTTGCCAGGACGATCAGCCTGGGGCAAGCCGTACAAATCGTTCCCGTCAGCCTGGAGGACTTGTTGAAAGAAGTAAACGCTGCGATAAAGATGTGTATTGGACTGAAAGTAGCCTAAACGTTTGTTTCTTTAATTCTCGTCGCCATTCCTAACCCTCTGATGGTTCAATCGTCCTCGATTGAACCGAAACATTTGGTATGCTGGTATTCCGTAACACTACTTCAAACCTAAAATTGGCAAAATATTGGTCTCCAATTGAGTCACTTTTGTTGGGTGCGCTTCGCCCATCGACATGCTTAGGGTAGGCTCACCCAACCTTAAAGAATGTCCTGAAAACCGCTCAAATAAGCATAATTGTCTTTATAACTTCATTCCTAAAAATACTTCCACCGCCTTTGGATCGAAGTGTATGCCTGCATTTGAACGTATGTATTCAAGCGCTTTTTCTTTTGCAAAACCCTTTCTGTACGGCCGGTCAAATATCATGGCATCCCATACATCCACCACTGCAAAGATGCGTGCGGAAAGCGGAATATCCTCACCCCTAAGCCCTCGCGGATAGCCCGATCCGTCCCATTTCTCGTGGTGGCAATACGGAATGTCTATTGCTGGTCTCAAATTAATAATAGGCCAGAGCAGTTCGTAAGCGTAGGCTGGATGTTTGCGCATAATCACCCATTCCTTATCGGTAAGGGGTACCGACTTGAGCAGTATGCGGTCAGGTATGCCCATCTTGCCAATATCGTGGAGCAACGCTCCACGACGGACATGGGCGAGTTCCTCACTTTTAATGCCCATAGCCTCGGCCAATTTCACCGTCATGTCTGTCACACGCCGGGAATGTCCCTCGGTCTCCTTGTCGCGTAAATCGAGGGCGCGTGACCATCCCTCTATCGTCCTGTCATACGCCGTCATTAGTTCTACATTGGCGTGTCGCAACTCATCAAAGAGCATCGCATCGTCGATAACAACCGCAGCCTGTGTCGCAAGAATGTCTAAAAAATTCAACCAGTCCTGATCCGGATGGAACGGAATACGATGAACAAGTTCAAGCACCCCATTCACATACCCTTTGGCTACGATCGGCACGGCGTAATACGACACAAAGCCCTCGTCTGACAAAATTCTGGCGCGATTAAAGGTATCCTTCACATCACGCAAATCCGGAATATTGATGAGATGGCGCTCACTCACGGCGCGTCCGAGCACTTCATCGCTGAGCGATACGAGAGGAGTTTTAACAGCGTCTGATAAAAAGCCACGGCTCGTTACGTATTCAAGCGCCTGCATGTGTTTGTTAAGAATGAATATATCTGCAGCATCCACGTTTAACAGTGTAATAACCTTTTCAAGGAATATATTCAGTGAAAGGCGCAGATCAAAACTGCCTGTTATTGCTATGTCAACCTCATGCAAGGCTGAAATACGCTGTAATTGAATCTTTGTTTGCTCTTCGGACTGCTTACGTATAATAAATAAACCAATTTGCCTGCCAATGGCAGTCATCATATTGAGCAAGTCATTGTCCGGATGCCTTGTCGTACGACTCAAAAAGTTTATTACACCAATAACTTCTTTATTACCTTCTACAGGGAAACAAAATGCGCTGCACAGTCCTTCTTTTATCGCCGTTTCTGCTCTTGGAAAACCGGCGTCTTGCGCAATATCAACAACCCAGACAGGGTTGCCGCTTTGCCAGACACGACCCGGCAGTCCGATACCTGGCGCAAATGTGGTCTTGCGGGTAATTGCTTCAAATTCCGGCAACTCAATTGCTGGAGAATGCCAGGATTTGGCGAGACACAATATCCCTTTCTGTTTATCCACCAGCCACAGTTCTCCAACATCCCACGCCAGACATTCACAGACAACCTCGATGATTTTTAGAGACGCTTCTTCGATTGCAGAAGATTCAACCAATATCTGTGTCACTGCGTGCTGTGCTTTTACCCTCTGTTCATTTTGCATTTGTTCAGTCACATCCCGAACGATTGCCATCCCGCCCATAATATTTCCATTTGCATCGAATAATGGAAAGTGAGCGCTCTGAAAAAATCCATGCCTTCCTGTTTGCGGAACGTTATACGGCATTGCCCCCCGCACGGTTGGCTTGCCTTTTATGGCATTCCTGAATGCCTCTCCCTCGCCAACTTCCACCAAAAACGGAAATACCTCAAAGGGTGATTTTCCTAACAACGCCTCCCTCTTCACGCCTGACATGTGTTCCATCGCCTTATTCCACAAAATATAGCGAACGTCATTATCGTATGCGATTATGCCATCCTGACTCGATTCAATTAATAAACGGAATTTTTCTTCATTCTCCTTCAGCCTGTCCGTCATCTGCTTAATCTTCGTAATGTCTTCCTTTATCGCCATGAAATGGGTGATGACTCCCTCTGCATTCCTGACAGGAGAGATAGTTGCGGATTCACAGTATAATTCACCGTTCTTTTTCCTGTTATGAAATTCACCTTGCCACGTTCCACCGGAAGTAACAGTATTCCACAGGCGTTTATATTCCTCGTGCGGCGTATCGCTTGATTTCAAAATGCGCGGGTTTTTTCCTATGACTTCTTCTTTCGTATAACCGGTAAGTTGAGTAAATATCGGGTTGACATATTCAATATTACCGGCAGTATTGGTGATCATAATTACAGCAGGACTCTGCTCTATCGCATGTAAAAGTTTACGGATTTCCTCTTCTGTTCGTTTGCGTATGGCTTCTGCACGGTCAATATCGTCACCAACCGTTTTTGACATCCGAAACACAAAAACACCCACAATTGATGCAAATACCATCGTGTATATTGCAATCACGAGCGCCGGATTAAAATTCCACTTTAGGATAAAAAAGGCATCCACAAGATTTTCAATCAGAATAATAATGATCGTGGCTGGGAAAAAGACGCGCATCAGGCGTGCGCGCGTTGATGTACCTGCAAAAAGGCGCACAGGCAAACACTCCAAACCTGATTTAGTAATTAACGCAATACCGAGGCATACAAAGGCGCAAGCCGTTGTAACAGCCATCGGTATTGTATTACCGCCGTAAAGGATGGGTGTCCCGTAAAGGTAGCCAAGTATTACTGCTGATCCTGTGATTGTCGTTGCTGCGGCGAGACATGACGCAATATCCCGTGTGAGTCTTCCGTTGTAAGGTAATGCCAATAACAAGAGAGCAACGCCCGCCAGAAGGAAATTTCCTCCTGTAATGGGTGACATGTAACCGACGGGAACTTTACCTAATACACCGGAGGTATTTAATATCATCTGGTCAATATTGAGGTCTCCACGAATAAAATACTGAATAAGAGTCAGGATACCCAGCGCTATAACGCACAGTGCAGAAAATGCAGAAAACCATCGGGAGAAACGATGGAGAGACCAGAAGGAAAGGACAAGGACAGCGATTCCAAGTATGATGAAGGCAGCGGCGGTGTTCGGCGCCATGGGGATATAATCCGGACGAACGCTGGCTAACAATCGCACTCCCGATAACCAGCCCACAAATGTGAGAACACCCATGCCAATGGTGATTCCGCAACAGGTCTGTGAAATACGTACAAAATAATTATCGTTTCTCATACCAGATCCCACAGGCAAAACTATAACTCGAGTTAATCCCTCTTAGAACTAGGGGGATAGAGGGGGTTGTGAATGACTATGTTATTATTACTTTGTCAGGATTGCAGGGCCGGCTTTCACCATGTAAGTGATTCCCGATACGAGGGTAATAATGACCGTAATCCAGAGCATGACGATGATCCCCTGTTTGATGGCGATAAGGTGCTGAAGATGGGCAAAGAATAATAAGATCAGGCTGATGGTGAAAGACTGGACAAACATTTTTGCCTTGCCCCATATCGTTGCCCCGAATTCTATCCCCTTTGATTCTGAATAACTTCTCAGACTGTTGACCAGGAATTCTCTTGCTACGATCACGACAACCATCCATGATGGTATGATATCGCGGGCATGCTGTATAAGTAGAATGAATCCGCCGCAGACGATAATCTTATCCACAAACGGGTCTGCGATACGCCCAAAATCCGTGAGAAGGCCTTTTTTGCGCGCCAGGTAACCATCCAACCAATCTGTTGACCATGCCAGACTAAACGCAACAAGTGCAATAGTGTAATAACGGTACGACAAAAAATAGAAGAACACAATGGCCAGCAAAAGCCTCGACAGGGTTAACCGATTAGGCAGATTGAATGCCGTACATCTTGAAAAATCAAACGAATTCATTTGACCCTCTTTCCATTTTTTATAAAAGTTGCAGTCAGATCATATCCTGCGGTGCCGGTAATACGCATATTTTTTATATCACCCGCTTTTACGTGATTTCCCTGAATAATCACCTTGCTGTCCACGTCGGGTGCATCCCCGTACGTCCTGCCAATCCAGCCATTATTGTTATCATTTTTCTCGTCAATGATAACAGGAATTGAATTGCCAATCAGGTCTTTGTGTTTTTTTAAAACAATTTCCTGTTGCGTGAGCATAACTTCTCTTAATCGCTGTTCTTTAATCTTTTGAGGCACTTGTTTTTTGAATGATGCCGCAGGCGTACTTTCTTCCTTTGAGTAAGTAAAAACCCCCAACCGTTCAAACCGGGTAGTTTTTACAAATTCCAAAAGCTCAGCAAAGTGATCTTCCGTTTCCCCTGGAAATCCCACAATAACAGACGTCCTTAAGAACAGGTGGTCAATATGACTTCTTAAATCATCAATAAGGCTTTCTATGTGCGCATGGGTAACTCCACGTCCCATCTTTGTTAGGATTGTATCATTGATGTGTTGTATAGGCAGATCAATGTATTTGCAGATTTTATCCTGCTGGCCAATCACATGAATAAGTTCCGGGTAAAAATGCCTTGGATGGGTGTATAATATCCTTAACCATTCAATGCCTTTTATTTTTGAAAGTTTCTCTAATAGCACATGTAACTGCTGTTTTCCATACAAATCAACTCCGTACGAAGTAGTGTCCTGCGAAATGACATTAATTTCCTTTACCCCTTCACTAGCCATCTGGTGAGCCTCTTCCAGGATATTCTCTATCGTCCGGCTGTAAAATCTTCCTCGTATGCCAGGAATGGCGCAATAGCTGCAATTATTATCGCAACCGTCAGAAATCCTGAGATAGGCATAATGTCTTGGAGTCAGTCTAATCCGATTACGCCAATCGTCATTACACTGCGTGGAAATGGCATTTTCCCTTTTTTGACCGGAGCCGGACAAATTAGTTAGTTTATCAAAATCTTTTAGGCCGACAACATGGTCGATTTCAGGGACTTCTTTCTGCAATTCTTTGGGATACCTTTGAGCAAGACAGCCTGTTACGATGAGCTTTTTGCACTGCGCATCTTCCTTCAGTTTTGCAGCCTTTAAGATCGTATCGATAGATTCTTTCTTGGAATCGTCAATAAAACCGCAGGTGTTTATAATCAGCACCTCTGCATCTTCTGGATATTGACAGATAATGCTCCCGCTATCTGCTACCCTGCCGAGTATTTCTTCTGCATCTACCAGGTTCTTTGGACATCCCAAATTGATTAAAGCAACTTTTTTTGATTTCATGTTCATTTATATTAATTAAATCTGGAACTCAGAAACTCACGAATGATATTTTAAAAGCTAAATTTATTAATAACATCATACGTTTTAAAGCACAGACAAAAAATCATTTTTTATTTTTCCCTGAGTTCATGAGTTCCAGATTTATGTTTTATCCGTTTCTTGGTTCATGCGCGCCATTTGAGCATCCCATTCTTCCAGGGACAGGAATACCTCTCTGGCCTGACTTCCCTTGTATTCTCCAACAACACCGTCCTCAGCCATCAGGTCAATCAACTTTGCAGCGCGCGAATAACCAATCTCCAATCGTCTCTGTAAGAGGGAGACAGACCCCCTTTGTGTCTCCAGCACGATTCTCACTGCTTCATTATAAAGGTTGTCTTTGGCAATATTCTCTCGTTCTGAAGTTCCTTTCCAGATTTTCAACTCGGAGTTAAACTTAGGTGCGGCACGTTTTTGGAGATATTCAACTACATTATTTACCTCTTCATCACTTACATAAGCACCCTGCACCCTTACCAACTTTGACGTTCCAGGAGGTAAGAATAACATGTCGCCACTTCCCAAGAGTTTCTCGGCGCCATTTTGATCCAAAATGGTTCTCGAATCCACTTTTGAAGCGACATAGAATGATATCCTCGAAGGCAAATTGGATTTAATTAATCCGGTAATCACATCAACTGAAGGCCGTTGAGTCGCAAGTATGAGGTGAATGCCAACTGCGCGGGATTTCTGGGAAAGCCGGATAACAGAACCCTCGACCTCCTTGGATGCCACCATCATCAAGTCCGCCAGTTCATCAACCACAACAACGATATGCGGCAGATAAAATTGTATATCGTCGAGATTGGCGTCGCCCTCGGGATTTAAGCGTTTTCTAATTTCGGCAGTCCCCAGTCTGTTATAGGCATTTATATGTTTTACGCCAACACTGGCAAGTAATGCGTACCGTTCTTCCATCTTGTTTACCGCCCATTCCAGCACGGCTGCGGCTT
>DBJWYX010000121.1:0-7351 GCA_052360825.1 Candidatus Wunengus sp. YC64 | reverse complement strand
TTACAAAGATTAACGTGCAGAAGCCTTTATAATTCTCTTGCTGGTCTTCTTTAGTGTAATCTCAACATCTTTGGATTCATTTTCACCAAGCTTCACGGTTGTATTTTTTCCCTTATAGCCCTTTTTCCTTGCAATAAGTATATAGGTATCTGCCTCTAAATCCGGAAATACAAAGAACCCATCTGCATCGGAGGTTGCAGTATTTTTATAGCCGGTTTTAACTCCTTTGGCTTTTATCCTTACATTTTCAATTGGATCACCTTTGATATCTATAACAGAACCAGATATCTCAGCCTTTACAACCTCTTCCAGAACGATTGTTTCAATCTCTTGTATTTCATCATTACCAAGGCTTATACTCTGGGTGTAAGTTTGGTAACCTTCTTTTTCACAGGTAAGCGTGTAATCCCCAGCCGAAAGATTTCTGAATTCAAAATAACCTTCTTCGTCTGTCGTCACACTCTCTGAGGAATCAGCACCATCAAGGGTTACAGTGACACCCTGTAAAACATTGTCATCTGCATCATTAATAAATCCAAAAATAATGCCGGCGCCGCCTTGTGTTGGTGATGGTGTGGATAATGGAGTCGGCGATGGTTGAGGCGTCGGTGTTGGTGTTGCGGCGCCTGTGAGGTATCTTACAACGACAAAATCGGTGTAATATGAACTACTTGAATACCCATGCGCCGCGGCCACGATCTTGCCGTCGGACTGGATGGCAACGGCGTAAGCCGTATCATAGTTCGTTGTGGTTACCATACCGCCTGTTCCAAAGGTCGTGTCAAGGGTTCCGTTTGTATTGTAACGGACAAGGGCAAAATAATAGGTGCTATCGATCCCTGCTGCCACAATCTTACCGTCCGTCTGGATGGCAACGGCTCGGGCATTATCAACGTTCGAATTGGCAGATATAGCTGTGGTTACCGTGCCGCCTGTTCCAAAGGTCGTGTCAAGGGTTCCGTCCGTATTGTAGCGCGCAAGGGCAAAATCGGCGTAGTCGCCTTTATATGAATACCCTGTTGCCACAATCTTGCCGTCAGACTGGATGGCAACGGCATAAGCATCGCTATACGATCCTATGGTTGTGGTTACCGTGCCGCCAGCGCCAAAGGACGTGTCAAGGGTGCCGTCCGTATTGTAACGGACCAGGGCAAACTTATCATTAGTACCGCCATAATTGGATCGTGGGCCTGTAGCCCCTGCTGCCACAATCTTGCCGTCAGTCTGGATGGCAACGGCATAAGCATAATCATAGTCAGTTCCCTCCCCGACGGCTGTGACTACTATGCCGCCTGTGCCAAAGGTAGAATCAAAGGTTCCGTCCGTATTGAAACGCGCAAGGGCAAAATCATATTGGTTGTAATTAACCTGTTGGTCGGAGTTGTATGCATACCCTGCCACCACAATCTTGCCGTCAGATTGGATGGCAACGGCAGAGGCAGTGGCATCATAAAAATAAGAAGGATCAGTACTAGAGTATGTGGTCACCCTGCCGCCAGTGCCAAAGGTCGTATCAAGGGTTCCATCCGTATTGTAGCGCGCAAGAGCAAAATCAGTAACGCCAGCAGTCCCTGCGGCCACGATCTTGCCGTCGGATTGGATGGCAACACCATTGGCGTTATCACTATCACTCCTTCCCCAGGTTGTGATCGTTCCCCGGATGTCCGTGAAGTCTGTGGTTACCTTGCCGCCAGTGCCAAAGGTCGTATCAAGGGTTCCGTCCGTGTTGTAACGCGCAAGAGCAAAATCCCGGTCAGTGCCCCCTGTAGTCCCTGCGGCAACAATCTTGCCGTCGGATTGGATGGTAACGGCATTGGCTTCATCATCGTACGGTCCGAAGTCTGTGGTTACCCTGCCACCGGTGCCAAAGGTCGTGTCAATGCCCCCATCAGAGGCCCAGGAAGGCGCGGACGGCAGAAACAGTACTGCTAATAAAAACCATAACATCAATCTTTTCATAACGTCTTCCTTCATAGTCGTCTCCTTTTTTTGTTCGATAGAGGCAGGGAAGGCTTTCGCCTCTCCTCCCTCCGAACCGTACAGGCAGATATATCCCGCATAGGCTCTCCAAGCAATAGTTGCCCCTCTAGGATTGATAGAACTGTTCTTGAAATGAGCTTATAGTAATCATTCCAAGTCCAGATTTACACCCAATAAAGTGGACAATAAAAACAAGGCCAGCATACACCCAAAACCAGTAAGCTTACCCCCCTACACATGAAACAAAGAATTGCCGTTGCTACTTTATGGTAAACGTCCCTGTCTTTATTTTCACCGTATTCGTGCCGCCCATTCTGACCTTTATCTTTACCTTTATTTTTCCGGTTACCGTGTCAGATGCAAGATAAGCAACCTGATACTCATGCGCCCCATTTACGGCCTCCTCATAATTTAGATAACCACTAAATTCTCCTGTAACATCCTCACCATTTGCAGTCAAGGTTATTTCTTTAGCTATGAGATTATATGCAGGGGTTACATGAGAAATATTTGCCTTCACGTACACCAGGATATCATCCCCCCTTTGAAATGTCTTTTGTTTCTTCACACTGCCGGTATCAGGGTCGTATTTGTAAAAGATCATCTTGTTTAATCTCAGGGTGGCGTTCGTATTCCCCGGATCGTCGCCTTCAATGCCGTGATTGGCAAATGCCGCCTCTATAGCGTCTTTGTTTATCCCACCGGAAACACTGCTATCGGCTGACAGCCATGCATCCCGCATGTCAAAAAAATTGGCATCGTTGGAAAGCAAATTGAGAGCAGAGAAAAACACCTGGAATGCCGTATCCGTCCCCACAGCATTCTTTATATCCCAGTAAACCCCGTTGAGTATCTCCCCGGTATAATGCACTTCCGACACGCCATACGATGGTTCATACACATCGTCAGGATATTTTCGTGTATTGTCCATATTCCGCGTATAGTCTCCCGAACCATATCTTGCTGTCAATCCCCATTCACCAATGACTCCATTAGTCCCAAAATATGATGCCATCGTATCCCCAACGGACTCATGGATGGCCCCGCTGTAATTATGCTCGATAACTTCGTACAATTCCGGCTGGATGTGGTCTAAAACGGCATGACCATACTCATGGGTAATTACATCGGCATCCAGTCCCAGGTTATTGAGCTCATTCCCACAACCAAAAAGCAAATAACCTGTTGATGAAAAATTATCATCCCTCGAATAGAAGGCATTGTCATAGCCTATCCATGGATAATCCGGATCCTGGGCGTTAACAACCATGGGCATCTGGTCATCCAGACTGCTGAAACCAAAGGTTGACCTTAGCGTATCATGCATTCTGTTCAGGTGATAATAGGCCATAACCTCTTCCAGCTGAGTATCATTAATACTCGTGTAACTATAATTCCTATCCGTAGATGAGGCGGTAGAGAGGTCTGAAAGGTCAGATGTATCCTCCGCCGTCTCCAGACAATTAGCATTGTAGGGCTTCCCATAATCTCCCTCCAGCAAAGAAGATTCGTCCGTCAAATTACTCAAAGCAACCGTGGTTAATTCAGGCGTAATAACTGGATTTTCCCTATAGGCACTGCCTGTCCCCGCCGCAGAACTCTGAAGCTTCTTCTTGTACAGCACCCACCCCTTCTTCTTCGCATCAACGTACACCAGCCACGTCCTGTCAATCAGCCCTTTTTTAGAAACAATTACCCTCCACGCCAAATGCTGTTCAGCGCCGTCAGGCAATATGACCAACTCCGATGATGACTTCTCCACCCTGGACGCATCCACACCCAAAGCCCTTTCCGCTGTGTTAACTGCGTCGTCCTTTTCAATGGAGGGCTGGGTGTCTATCTTGATACCTGGAATACAGCGATTTTCGACACAGAAGACACTATTTTTGCCGGAAACATGCACGTCGATCTCAGCGCCCATAACGGGTATCTGATTATGGTGTTGCCTGAATGTCACCCGTTCACCCAGGGGTGTTTTTATACTTTCTCTTAACTTTAAATTACTGAGATCGGGAGGCAATCCAAAGAGGCCGTGATATGAAGTCAAAAACCCACGTGCTGCATCTTGTGGCTTTCCTGGAAAGGCCTTGCTCTTAGCATTAAACAGCCGTTTGGCCGCGGCTGTCTGTTTATCCCACGCCACCTTCCAATCGGGGTTATCTTCTGCCCGTAACTTCGATAAGTCCGATAGAGGCAAGCCTTGCCCATTTGCAAGTGGCAGGCACAAATGAAATGCTACCATTAAAAATATGCCACTTAAAATAATGTGATTTTTAATTTTATCTATCATACTGTTTTCTCCTCAATTCAAGAGTTATAGTTAAAAACAGGCTCAGGTGGCGAGTTGCAGGTGACGGGTGACGTTTTTTCCCGCCACTCGTCATTCGACACACGTCACTATTTCGTTCGACTGAGCTCACGACGAAGTCTCCGCGCCCTTGCGGTGAACTATTAAGTCAATTTTGCACCCCTTGTTTGCGCCTTTCTCTCTGTAATCTTAATACCATTTCTACGCTATAGAATCCTTTTTTTCATAGGCATCTGCAAGCAAAAAACGACATATTTATCTAGCGGGCCAGGACTCAGGGTTTAACCCAATACGCCATTTGGCTCTATTTAAAATGCATGCTGTATCACGGAATGGCAACTCTCACAGTGTATGGGTCCTGGTCATAATGTGAACCTTTACCACCTGGACTATTACCCTTGCGGATATCAGTCCAAAACGGGTGGGCTACGCCATCCACCCCAACAGCAATGCCGGTATAATCACCAATAAAACCTGCAGTGCAGTTTGGATAATCAAACTTGTTACCCTTGGATGGAGCCGAATATTTCGTGCTAATTTTAACTGGATCAGACCAACTCGCACCACCGTCACTCGATGCCACAATTGAAATGTGATAATGCGATTTTTTCTCTCCCCGATGATCCATATAACTTACAAAAACTTTACCATTATTTGCGCCGACCCATGGGAAAAACTGATCAGATTCGCCGCCGTCAATCGTCTCCGCACTCGACCAGCTAACTCCGCCGTCAGTTGAGCGGATGTAAACGATGTCCGCATCGCTGCCATTCCAGTCCGACCAGACAACATGCAGATTGTTTCCATCCGTCACAAATGCAGGAAAACTATTCGTGCGAAATTTCGCCCAGGAAAAAGGATCGGGCACATCATTAATGGTGGCCAAAATTTGTGTGTCGGCAAAAGTCTCACTCCCACTTGTTTTAACAGCATATGCTACCGCATCAACAGAATCAGATTCGACGAACGTTTCCCAAACAACATGCACGTTGCCACTCGTATCCACAAATACAACAGAACCCTGATTCTGGAGTTGTTGTGTGACAGGTTGCGGCTCTATCCAACTCAGACCGCCATCTGTAGTTTTCGAATAGACGATAAGCGAAGAGGTATAGGCGCCGTCTGCGTCATAATTGAATTGTGTCCATGTGACATAAGCCACATTCGGATCATTTGGGTCAGCCGCAATCCATTCTTTATCATTAAAAAGCGTCTTGCCGTCTGTAGCCGAGGTCTGAATTACAAAATTCGTTGCCCACGTCTCACCACCATCGGCAGAACGGCTCACGGCAATCGCATTGGCATCATCGGAGCGGTTAAATGCAATGTTTGCGTACCAGAAAACGTTGTCTGGTCCTGCGGCAATCGCCGGATCACCAGCAGTTTCATACGCACCAGGAGAATCAGTATCTGCAGTTACCAGGCCTGGTAAATTACTTACAGACCACTGTTTGCCACCATCCGTTGAAAGGTAAACGCCTCCTACGCCGTCATATCGATTATCACTGGACACATAGAGACGGTAGTCATTCGCGCCGGCTACCAGATTATTTGCATCACTTGGATTTACTGCAATAGCAGTTTCATTCTGGGGGGTCTGCTTACCCGGATTGCATGTATATACGGTTATACCGTCAATTTTCTTTTTTTGCATTACATCATTTTTCCCGATGACATTCACATTTTTGCTGGCTACCGAAACTATCTCTGACGGGATTGCAAGCGGATACTTCTTAGTCGGAAGCGAATACCTTGGAACAGCGCCCTCAGCGCGCGCAATGCGTTCGGATATTATGGAAGAGCGATTAAACCGTTGCGGTACACCCTTGGCTGCAACACTCTCTGAAATTACAGCTAGTCCGACTACTACGAGAACAATGAGAACATATTTTAAAAAGGAAATCTTCACACCCCCCCCCCTTGAATTTATGGTTTTAGGACAACCCTCCACGCCAGGGTTGATATTTCATCTATAGCCAACAACAAAAATAAGTTTACAAATCCCCCTGGTTTCTCAGGGGGATTAACTCGAGTCTCTGCTATAATTCCATAAAAATCGATTAATAATTATGTGCCTCTCGTTTGAGTCTTTCACCCTGTAACCGTAGAACCATGCCTACACTATATAAACCCTTTTTTTCATAGGCATCTGCAAGGAATGCATATGCTTCCTGAGATTCCGGCTCGACCCTCAATGCTTCATTAAAACAATCTATGGCTCGCCCTATGTCTCCCTTTTTAATTGATGCCAACCCCTGTGCCATAGCATCCTGAGCTTTTTTGGATAAAATTTCGCATGCCTTATTATATTCGTCGAGCGCATCCTGTATTTCTCCTTTTTGCACATACAGGTTTCCTAAATACAGATATGCATCGTGCGAATCCGGCATTAATTCAATCGCCTTCCTGAAGGCAGGAATTGCCTTCTCTATGTCTCCATTCTTTGAATGCAACCACCCTAAACACAGATAGGCTTCTGTATAATCAGGTTTCATCTTCAGAACGTCTATGACCTCTCTCAGCTTCTGCTCAATTGAAGCAACATTTCCTTTCACCCAACCATAATCTGCCGGAACATTTCCTCCCGATGCTTTATTGTTAACCACGTTGCACGTCGCTATCGCTTCGTGTATTTGGTTTTGAGATGCGTAAAGAAAAGCCATCAATGCTCGAATGTCTGCATTCTCAGGCGCTATTCTAACTGCCTGCCCTGCTGTATCCATCGCTTCTTTAAACAAGTCACGCTGTGCATAAATCCATCCCAATAACGTGTAGGCATGAATATCATCCGGATACAAACCCATGATTTCTTTGCATACGTTAACCGCTTCATCCATCTCGCCTTTTTTGCCGTATGCCATCGCAAGCAACCAATGCGCCTTTTTATTCCTGGAATCTATTTTAATAATCTCTCTTGCCACAGCTATTGCTTTATCAAACTTGCAATCGCGGATGAAGCGTTCTGCTTCTGTGACAAGTTTCCCAATAATACGATCTCTCAGTTGTTTTGCCTCACCCAACTCCTTTATTGCCTCGTCCAGCATCCACTTCTTTGCATAAAAA
>DBJWYX010000120.1:0-7454 GCA_052360825.1 Candidatus Wunengus sp. YC64 | reverse complement strand
TTGGAAAAATGTCTGTACTAATTGTAGGTGGCGACCATTTAGGGAGTATCCCAAAAGAACTTGATAAACTCGGAGTGAACGAGGTTCAGCACTTAACGGGTAGAAGTGGGCAAAAGATCCGTGACGGAATTCCAGAGACCATGGACTTTATCATCATGCTGTACGACTTTGTGAACCATAACTTAGCTTACAAAATAAAGAAGTCCGCCGAAAATAGGGGGATTCCTATCATCTATGCAAAAAGATCATGGGCGTCTATCTATCAAAAAATGAAAGAGGGGCAGCAACAATTGAGAAAAATGGGATTACAGATTTTCTTAAATTAATTAAACTTTTGACAATACTTAATGCTTCGCAAGGAGATTGTATATGATACTGAATACATTCTTTGTATGTCCGGAATGCGGCAATGCCGAAAAATTTAAAGTATTCACGAGTAACTTTCAAATAGTTAGACAGTCTGCTGAGGGAGTACGGATATATGAAAGTGGTGTCATGCCGAATTTGCGAGAAAACGATAACTATATCGAATGCCAGTTGTGTTCTAAAAGATCGGAATATAACCTGGCAGTAGATATCGGCAAAAACTATCTGGGAGACCGGAAAACGGCTTAATTTGCAATAAATATTCACAGGAGTTAAAATCTGGTTATGAAGTACATAAAAAAAACACTCATTCTCGCTTTCTTTTTGGCAATGCTACTTCCGCTCTGTAAAACTGCTTTTGCCGGTGTGTCTTACACTTTAAGCAGAAGCGCTGATTATTCAACAGATGACAGGGCTTTTCTTAGTACCGATACTATTTACATCCAGGTAGCACAGAATATTCTTGATTACCGGGAAATTAAAAAATCGGTCTTTACTTTACAGTCCAGCAAGACTAAAAAGAAAACCAAGCATTCATTGGAGTGGGACGATGACCTGAATGCATTTACAGGCTCTACTTCACTGGAAAGTTACGCAATTGGCGATAAGATAACTGTCCTGATGAACTTGCAGGGAAACAATGACAAAGATAAGATTATCAGAAAGGCAAGATTTGTTGTTGGTTATTCCGGGCAGTGGCAACTAACGGGAACCGTTTATGAAGAAACCGCTGGTAAAACCAAACAATCTCTTGCTGATGCACGTGTGCGGATTCAGGGGGTTGCGGATATTGGCTCGGAGGACGAGGGTTATTATCCGGAGAAAGAGGATACATTTGTTCTTTCGGACGGAGGCGGGGCTTTTTCCCTGGATTGCGAGGGTATCTCAGGCCAGATTGTTGTGGTTGCCGCCGGCAAAGAAGGTTACAAAAATGCTGGTGCGAAAGTAACGTTAGGGCAGGAAACTAACGTCAGTATTAGCCTTTCCCCTATTCCAGAGGAAGACCACCCATCTTACGAGTATATTTCGTCAAAAACCTGTAAGAAGTGTCACGCTAATATTTATAATGACTGGCAGGACAGCGATATGGCCAATGCTGCCATTAATCCCGTTAATCAGCTTGTCTTCCTCCTCTACACCGCGTGGTATGTGACGGGTGACAGGGCTAACTTTAATGACCCATCTATCTTTGACGATCCCAATCCGGAATTCGTTGGGGACAAAGGAAAGATATTTGAGGACTCGGAGGGGAATCGATACAAGATCCTTGGTGATGCAGGACACCTCCACGACTGTGCCGACTGCCATTCGCCGTCGTACGCCTCGCAGGTGCAGGATGACGGTGTTACTCCTTTATGGGATATGAGGGCAGGTGTAATGAGTGATGAGGATAAACTCTCTGCAATAGACAAGCAGGGCGTTCATTGCGATTTCTGCCATAAGATGCATGAGGTACGCGCAGAAGAAGAATATTGGACTGAACCCGGGGTAAATTATAAGGTAAATCTCTTGCGTCCGGATCCCTTGCTCAAATCTTCCACCACAGGTAAAGTTATGTTTGGACCACTTGATGATGTTATCTATAAGAATATGCAGGCGTCCTATACCCCGCAATTTAAAAAGAGTGAGGTGTGTTCGCCTTGCCATCAGGATGCCAGAAAGCTCTATTTACAGCCGGTAGATGAGAACGACCAGACGACTGGTGAAACAACAGAACGCATCCTCTGGAGCGAAGATACCTACCGTGAATGGCGTTTTAGCGGATATAGCGGACTTGAAGATGATTACCCGGTGAGTAACTATGCAGGGAAGGTGTTGGAATGCCAGGACTGCCACATGAAAGACCCGCCTGAAGACCCAACGACAGGTAAATCAATTGCGGATTATTCGGAGATTACAGATCCATTTTACATGATTTCAAAAGATAAGAGAAAATACGCCACGAAACGGGATTCCAGGACTATTTACCCCCATCGTTTCGAAGGCACCAATCAAAATCTTTCGGCAGGGGAGAAAAAAAGATATTTGGAATGGGCTGTGGATCTTACTGTTACCAATACCAACGTAGAAAACGGTGTCTTGAGCTTTGATGTGAACGTTGCGAATTCACATACGGGTCACTCCTATCCGTCTGGTGTTACACAGCGGAACGTTATTCTCCTTGTGGAGGCCACTCAGTCGGGAACCGCCCTTGCCCAGCTCAATGACCAGACCATAGACAAACCCGGTGGAAATTTTCCTGATGGTTACTACGAAGGCGAAGGAGATTATGGAGGAAAGTCAGGAAAGATCTTTATGAAACACAACAGGATGCTGGTGGATAACGAAGACTTGTCCCCATTTTATAACGACATCTTGTATGCCTATGCCGTCGAGGAGTTGTATGATACTCGGATCAAGGCAAACCAGACGGACACTACTCAGTATGAATTTCAGACAATAGACAACAATGAAATTACCATTACCGCCAGGCTTATCTATCGTTTCCTGCCTAAAGGCACCCTGGAATTTGCCGCAAATAATGGATACGTCATTTCTCTTGATGAAAATGACTATGAATCACACAAGGTAGAAGTAGCTTTAACGCCTTGAATGAATTCTCAGCAGACATTCCACATGGATTTTTCTGTATAAAACCCTACCTTCCCAGCCAGGGAAATTATGAAAAGCATTAGATATTTTTGGATGACGAAGAATCGTATTTCTTTTGCAACGGAATTTTCTGTGCGTTTGCCGTTGAAAGTTATTGTGAACTACTGCTATTGGAAGGAGAAGAAGATAATAATGGTTTTTACTGCAATAGCAATGCATGAGTTGATAGATGTTGCGGTAAACATATTGGATGCCCGCGATCCCCATACGTTTATTCACTCATGGCGGGTTGCGGAATTATCCGTTCTGATTGCGGAAACCATGGGTTTGCAAAATGAGTGGATTGACAAAATTCATATCGCAGCGCACTTGCATGATATTGGTAAGATCGGAGTGCCGGATAAGGTATTAAACAAGACAGGGAAATTGAGTAATGACGAAATATTACTCATGCAAGCTCATCCGCGAATTGGTTACAACATCATCGAAAGGTTGCCGGTCCTTCGTGAAATATCGCGCATTGTCTTATATCACCACGAACGCTTCGACGGTTTGGGATATCCGGACGGAATTATTGGGGAAAATATCCCAATCGAGTCCAGGATTATTTCTGTTGTGGATGCCTTTGATGCGTTAAGCACAGATAGACCATACAGGAAAGCGAAAAATTACAATGAGTGCTTTGAGGAGATTAATCTCCATGCTGGGAGTCAATTTTGTCCTATGGTGGTAAGGCATTTCTGGCATATCAAGGATATTGTTCCGAAAATGCTGGATAAGTTTGAGAAAAAAGAAATTAATCATATTGCCTTTGTAGGACATGAAGAATTGATGCATTCGAGAAGAGTGATATGAACAAAGTGTTTGTAAAAAATAATTATTTCTGTTAGTATTTTTATCTTCATGAACCGAAAAGGATTATTAAATACAGGATATCTTGTTATAATATTGCTATCTTTTGCCCTATTTACTGCCATCCTTACAGGGTGCGCTACTCAGGGCTTCAAGCTGAGAAATATGGCGGGTGTTTCTCATTATTTTGAAGCAGATAAAAACACCGTATGGAATGCGATAATACAATCTGCGGAAGGAATCCCGGTTGAAATCAATGACAGGGAAAAGGGCGTTTTGAGAACACACTGGGTTAAGGGATGGTCGGCGAATAAAACCAGTGGACTCCTTCTGGAAGGGCACTGGCAGGAACGCTGCCGTTTGCTGATTAAAGTAAGTGAGGAGCAAGGCAGGACGTACGTTTCCATCAGTGCACAGGTCGAAACAAAGGCGCCGGGCGGAAGTCAGGCGTACCGATGGTCCCGCATTCCATCAGATGGCGCAATTGAACAGGAATTCTTGGGGAAATTAGAAAATATTCTCGGCGAAAAGCTGAGATGAGTTTAACCTTAAAATTGTAGTTGAACACGGATGAACACAGATAAACACCGATTTTAAAACTGTATGACAATTAAACAGATATTAATTACCTCTTTACTACTTCCTCTATTGGTTGTATCCAGTGCATTTATTCCGGATACGGCAATGGCGCAAACGGAGACAGAGCCGGCTGATAATTTTCAACTCCAGACTTACCTGACAGAAGAGCAAGCACTTGCCCTTGTCTTTCCGGAATGCGAAGAGATTGTGGCAGATGAATTTATAATGACCCCTGAGGAAAAAAGCAGCCTTGAAAAACTGTTAAGCAGGAGGCTGTATGAAGATGGGTTTAAGACTTACATAGGAAGGAAGAACGGCAATATTCAGGGATATGCAATTATTACGGAAGAGATCGGGAAGTTCCATCCTTTTACCTTTGTTGTTGGCGTGGGCACGGATGGGAAAATCACTAATATCGCTATCTTGGTTTACCGTGAGAGCCGCGGCGGAGAGATTGCCAAAAAGCGTTTTCTCTATCAGTTCATGGGGAAATCCTTCAAAAATCCAATCAGGATCAACAAGGATATCATCAATGTTACCGGAGCCACCATGTCCGTGCAGTGTATGTGCGCAGGCGTGAGGAAGGTTCTTGGTGTCATTAACGAGTATTACCTCACCGGCAAAAGAGACGTGAGTGGCCTCAAGGTGGCAAACAACCATCTGGTAATACCAGTTAAAGGAGAAACAAACAAATCTCAAAATACAGAGACCAAAGAGAATGCCCCGCCTTTTTCCCCTCCTTCGCAAGGGGGGGAGAGGGGGAGGGAAGAATCAATTTCCGATATAAAACTTCTGAAGCAAACCCGCATGATTATGGGTACCTTTGCCGAGGTGTCGATATATTCCAGTGACGAGAAAACCGCCGGCAAGGCCATCGAAGAGTCTCTGGATGAAATGGAACGCATAGACCGCATCATGAGTAATTACAAAAAAGAAAGTGAACTTTCTCGGTTAAACAAAAAAGCAGTAAAATCGCCTGTTCCATGCAATGGAGAACTCCTTGATGTAATCGAGCGGTCGCAATATTACAGCGAACTGAGCGGCGGTGCATTTGATATTACTGTCTCGCCTATTGTTGCACTGTGGGGATTTTTTAGTGAAAAAGGGCATGTCCCTCCTGATAAAGAAATTGAAAAGGTTTTACCTGCTGTCTCGTATAAGAACATTGTAATAAATAAAAGTAACGACACTAAAAAACCAGCGACCATTTTTTTAAAAAATACTCAAACCCAAATCGATCTGGGTGCTATAGGGAAGGGATATGCAGTAGACAAGGCGTTGGAAATTATCAGGAAATTTGGTATTAATAATGGTTGTATAAATCTTGGTGGAAATATTTATGTGCTGGGCACGCCTCCGGGCAAAAATGCGTGGAAGATTGGTGTACAGCACCCGCGGAATAGCGGTGAAATCCTGGGTTATCTGGAGCTCAAAAACGAGGCTACGGCCACATCAGGGGATTATGAGAGATTCTTTGAATTTAACGGGAAGAGGTATTCCCACATCATAAATCCGCAGACGGGGAGACCGGTGAGTGGTACCATTGCAACAACGATTGTGGCTACCACAGGCACGGAGGTTGATGCGCTATCAACCAGTGTCTTTGTGTTAGGTCATGAAAAAGGCATGGAACTTATCAAAAAGATTTCCAATGCGGAAGCCATGATTGCGTATGAGGAAAAGGACGGGAAAATAGCAATGGATATGACGCAGGGATTCAAGGATAAATTCAAGAAAACCAATGAATAGTGGAAACCACAGATTACGCAGATTACACAGATGAAGAATACGAATTGTCTATGGAATCTGGGTTTGCCTTGAGAATTTTAGTAACAGTTTAACACCCCCACCTGACCTCCCCCATCAAGGGGGAGGAAACGTTTTTCCCCCGCCCCTGGTGGGAGGGGTTAGGGAAGGGGGGCTGATACGAATGTTATTTATTTGGTAGAGATAATTATCGATAAGTATTTTTGTAGGAGAAAACGATGGCAAGCGGCATGTGGTCACTTCCGAGCAGTAATAAGATTTTTTTCACCTTTTTCCTGTCCATCATAACCATCGCCATCGGACTTGGTTTTCTGAATTATTATGAAAGGACCGGTTTTTCCCAGGAAAAGACCGTGCGCTACTACTGCGGTGATGAAGGGGAAGATTTAGACAAACCATTATCAGAAGAAGAAAACAGGGCGAGACTTGAGGAAGGGCTTGCCTTTCCGAAAACCTATCGGGAACTTTTAGAGGTAACCCATACTCACATTTTTTCAATCCCTATCGTTGTGTTTATACTCTCCCGTATCCTTGCAATGACGCATACGCGCGAGGGATTAAAGATTACGATTTATGGCGTATCTTTTATGGGTATTATCCTGAACCTGGCAGCCCCATGGCTCATCAGGTATGCATGTCCTCACTTTGTGATCACCTTTACCATTTCCAATATCCTCCTCATCCTGAGCTTCGGGGCATACATCTTCATCCCCCTTTATGAAATGTGGTTCAGGAGAGATCACGATGGTTTTGCAGATTGAAAGTAAATATTTGGTTTGAGGATAGTGCGAACAAAAGCTATTTTCTTGCAATGAAATAGCGAATTTGCTATAAGACAGCCATATTTGGCTATAATATTTTATCAAATCAATCAGAGGACAGAAACTTTGAAGTTACCAGTGATTATCGAATCTTGGAAAAAAGGGTCGTGGTATTTGGCGCGTGTACCGGAACTGGACTTTATATCACAAGGGAGAACACCAGAGGAAGCAAGGAAAAACCTCCTCGAGGTTGTTAGCATACAATTTGAAGAGATGAAAAATATGGGAACTCTTGAGGAATATTTGCAAGAGTGCGGGTTTGAAGTGAAGGACGATGCGCTATCCCCTCAGATTGAAATTATAGGGTTTGAAAAATCAGTAATATCGGTGTCCTGATGCCGAGAATAACCCCCGTTGATTATAAAACCCTTTTAAAAATATTTCAGATGTATGGTTGTAGTTACAAACATAAAAGAGGGTCACCCATTAGAAGGCTTTTGTCAAGCGAAAATAATTTTCCACAGCAAAAAATCGCAG
>DBJWYX010000119.1:0-7478 GCA_052360825.1 Candidatus Wunengus sp. YC64 | reverse complement strand
CAAGGGGAGGTGGTCTTTGACCCCCAGGGAACATCAGCCGACCGTGCGCTGCAAACAATTCTAAAGCTCTGTGCTCAGCCATGTGCTGCGTCTTCAACCATGTAAGTGTTTCAATACGCATTTTAAACAAAGTAATGTCTGAATTTTATTGACTTCATAAAATAAATATAGTATTTTCTACTCATAAATATTTGTTATAGGTAGTGCCTTACAAGTCTTTATAATTTCCTTGCATTTTCATGCCCCCATCGTCTAGTGGCCCAGGATGTCAGGTTCTCAGCCTGAAGACAGGGGTTCAAATCCCCTTGGGGGTACATATAATAGCGGCAATGGATGCAAGGGAAGCCAATTCACCCGGAAATCAGAAAAACACTTCCTGCGCTTCTTCGAAAACAAGCAATCTCAACTTTCTAAATAGTTAGGAGAATGATAATCTGCTAACTCCAATCTACAGCACTGCCTAAAAAGGGAATTCCTTTGGTGCGTATTAATGTACAGCGGGTTGTTAGCATATTTTCTATGAAAGATTTAGCGCAAAACTTATTGCGTTGCGTATTTCAAACAGTTTTTCTTTCGATAAAGTAGTAATCAATGATCCAATTTTTGCTTTTGCAACTGTTTGTATATGATCACAATTAATAGCACAATCATTATGCATACCATCCTGTTTGGATAAAAGCACTTCGCTCGGTATGTTTCTGATTGTTGAAGTTACTGGCGCGATTGTTACTTCGGCCAAATATTCCAGTATAGAGTTTCTTGTTAAAATAACCACGGGGCGTTTTTTGTCAGGACTTTTGAACTTGTACCATCTCACCTCACCCCGCTTCATTAATCACCCCATTCTTGTTCTGATTCCCAAACATTAAATTCTTTTTTACCGACAGGATAACGTTTGTATCCTGTTTTATGTTTTTTTTCAAGCATGTTGATATTCACCTGTTTTATAGCATCCTTCAATGCTTTTCGGGTGAAAGCAGAGCGTGTCGTCTTCAGTTTTTTAACAACCCTGTCAACAGAAGCTACTAAGTTGTCATCTAAAGTCATTTGAATTGTTCTCATAAGATCCTCCAAATAATGTGGATAATTGTGACTATAATAACCCACATTACTACCGAAGTCAAAAAATAATGCTCTCGATATTTACGAGAAAATTTATTTTTAAATAACCATGGGTTTGAGGATAGTTTGAACAAAATCTATTTTCTTGCAATGAAATGGCGAATTTGCTATAAGACAAGCATGTTTGACCATACAAAAAGCCCTTCTACGGATGCTATAAAAACGTAATAATTCAGTTAAAGAAATTTGTTTTCTTCGGGACTATTCGTGGCTCATTATCACCACCAAACAAACAGTGCCCTGTTTCATGATAAAAAAGAACCTGCTTCAACAGCAAGAAGAAAGACCCTGTTGGCTCTTGTTAATGGAGAAATTGGCTGTTGAACAATGAAGGTGACACCAAGCACCGTTTTTGGAGTTGCTTTAGTTTATTGGGACTTTTTAAGGCTTTATTGGAAAAAGAATAATGGAACAGGAAAAAATTGATCTATTACTCAGAGCTGCAAAAGTTCTTCAAGACAAAAAGGAGTTTTACGACTACATGGTCTTAGTATTACCTGTAGTGACAGCAGTCTTAGGCTGGTTTGCAGCAATTTGGTGGCAATCATATACTTTCAAAAAGAACTCAAGAAAAGAACATTATTATACCGCTAGAGAAAAAGTCGAATCAATTTCTGAGAGTTTTAACAAGTTTCTTGAATGCTTGTATACTTTTTACAAAAACATCAAAAATATTGCGAGCAGAGCACGTGTTATTGACGATGATGTATTTAATGATTTCATTACTGAATATCAGTTCATGTTAGATTCCATCTATCAAAAGCTAAGGATTATTTTTCCTGGAAAACATTTCCCAATAGAACAGTTAACAAAGGAAATGAAGATATTTGAAAACAACATCAAGGAAATTAATGGCATAGTTAAAGAAGTTCGCGAATCAAAGCCCGACATGAATGCCATCGACAAACGTGTCGAAGATTTAAACAATAGGAATAGCAGTGTAATTTCACATGTTACAACCCAAGTCTCCCGAATACAAAACATCATTATTGATATATTAGACAATAAGGCTAAAGAGTTAGGCATTAAGGAGTAAGAATCTAACCACTGCGTGCACTTGAACGAGTGCCACAGGGCGCTTTTTCGGCGTATGTTTGATTTACGAAGTGCAAACTGGTTTTTGACTGGTTGAAGTCATTCATGGCACTCGTCAGTGACTTCTACGTTATGTGTAAATATAAAATATAAGGAGAAACTAAATGATTGCTGAAATATCATCGTTTATATCCTCTGCCAAAACCGCTTTTGACATCGCAAAGGGCATAAGCACTCTTAAGTCCGATGTTGATAGAAATGGAAGCATTTCCAAAATTCTTGAGATACTCCTCTCCATACAGACGCAGGCACTTTCGGTGAATGAGATAGCTCAAAAACTGCAAGAAGAAAAATATGAGCTTACACAGAAACTTATGAAGTTTGAAAAGTGGTCGGAGACTGAAACGCAATATGAACTTAAGGAAATCGCTTCTGGTGTTTTTGTGTATGCCTGCAAAAAGACTAAGAGCTTATCCGTAAATAAATAGCTATTTTTTAGGAAACATGTTATATTCAGTTCCATCTCTATAACCTTAGATTAATGGAGGTGGATATGGCACAGACACGATCTTGGGAAGTATCAGAGGCGTTTTGGGAAAGAGTGAGGCCGCTTATTCCTGTTTTGCCGAAGAGAAGAGCAGACAAAGAGTATAGAAGGAAGGCTGGTGGTGGACGTAAGGCTATGAACGCTCGAAAGGTCTTTGAAGGGATAGTCTATGTATTGAGAACAGGTTGTCAGTGGAAGGCTTTACCGAAAGAACGTTTTGGCAGTGCAAGTTCAATTCATTCGTACTTTCTTCAATGGTTGAGAGAGGGCTTCTTCCTTCAGTTATGGCGTGCCGGTTTGGCAGAATACGATGAACTGGAGGGTATTGCCTGGGAGTGGCAAAGTGTTGATGGATCAATGGTAAAAGCTCCGCTGGCGATAGAAGATGTAGGACCAAATCCCACGGATAGGGGAAAAAAATGGAAGCAAGCGTCATTTGCTGGTGGACGAGCGTGGCATCCCGTTGTCGATAGTCGTAACCGGAGCAAACAGACATGATGTATCACAACTGGAAGCTGTTTTAGACGCAATTGTTATTGTTAGACCACAGGAAGTAGAGCAACATCTTTGTGCTGACAAGGGATATCATGGCGATCCGGCACGAGAAGCTATAGAAACCAGGAACTACGCTCCACACGTGAGACAACGAGGAGAAGAAGCTGAGGCGAAAAAGACTATTCCCGGATATAAACCGCGTCGCTGGATAGTAGAAGTAGCTCATTCCTGGTTTAACCGTTTCAGGAAATTACTGGTACGCTATGAAAAGCTTAGCGAGACCTATGAAGCGCTTCTGCACTTGGCCGCAGCTATTATTTGCTGGAGAAAAATTGGAGTTATTTACGGATAAGCTCTAATCCACCTTCCGAGCCAATGCACTGGCTTTGCACAAATTGCTGGAAAGATAGAATGAAGTCCATAATTCAAAAAACGCCGAGTGATAGTTATGTCTGTCCGAAATGCAAAACACAACTTTATCCTTTTTTGGATAGAGGAGGCGATGCTTCTTCTATTCAAGATTATGACCCTTTCCAACACATTTAAAAGCCACATAACCAATCAATCAAGCGGATGCAAACTACGCACCACTCATTCCTGTGTTATGTGACACAGGAATGAGCGGCATGGAAGAATTTAAACTGACAAAGGACGATCATTGTGCCATTGAGATTACGAGCAACATCGTTCGTCGCTTCCTCGACATCCCCAGATCACGCCACAACAGGTGATTGGCTTCAAACCGACTGGAGAGTGCTATCTTTTGAAAAACAATAAGTTCGTTTATGAATCCTCGTTATATGGTTGCCCCTGATATGATAATTCCTATATCGAACCAAATTAAACCCCATCGCAAGGTGGTTCTCTGTTTGACATAGGGATTGTTTAGCTATTCCCCATTTGCATGGGGACAAGTTTTGCCATTTCTTGTGGACTCTTAATAAACTTCATTAGTTTAGATGTATTTTCATGTAAATGAATTTGTATTGATTTGTTCCTGCAAAGTGCTATCATACTGAGCCAGCTACCCTAAAGCCGAAACATAGCGGCTGCTATGAGCACGTCCTCCGATGCGGATGGATTCTTTGGGTTTACGGGTTTAGGGCTGATACGTACATGACTTTGCAAAGAAAATGCGCTATAAGAAGGCTAAAGAAACGGTGAAGCTGGAGGAAGAAGAATCGAAGGAGATAGAGATTGGGATGAAGAGAACGAGCAATCGGATTAAAGGGTTGCTTCTGGAAGAGGATGTTCAATAACGGAAAACCACAGATTACGCAGATTGTACAGATAAAACAAGGTTATTGGTGGATTCGCTTTCGCTTAATCCACCCTACTCATGCGGTTTTTCTGTGTTCTTTGCATCGGGGTTGCTGTGTGCTAAGTATGAGTAGGATGGGTTAGGCGACAGAGAACCCATCATTATTATATTTTTTTATAAAGGGGGGGGGATATGTATAAAAAAACTGCGAAAATAAAATGGTGTACGGTGTTTCTGCTGTTTTTCCCATTTTTAATCTTGTCTTCCATACAATCTGAAGTATTTAGTAAGGCATACGATGAACCCTTGGGGAAGATTCAGGGGTACGCAATCAGGAATACAAATAGTAACGAAAAATATGCTAAGGCGGGCGATATTGTATTGATGGGGGCATTTGCTACTTCTGATGAGCCTACATCGTTACCGATATCCCTTGAATTCGAGTTCTCAACGTATGAAGAATTTTATATGGGGATTGTCATAATAAATGACAGCGGGGACGATAAAGATATAACCGTAAGATTTGAACTTTCTGGCCCAAGAAGTGGTAAGGAAGAAGAAGATATCACCGTTCCTGCAAATTTTACCTATATTGCTTACATCAAGGATATATTTGGCAGACCGGATCTTTATACCTTTAAAGGAAGCATTAAGGACATTGGAAGCTCTAAAATAAAAATGTTGTTTACCGAGTAATTTGTAATATGAACATCAACAGGAAAAGATTATTAGTCCTGCTCTTGATGAATCTCTTGGTCGTTGTACACATCATCCTATGGTATAAATTTGGCTGTCAAAGAGTCGGGACATTCAGTCTAAACGGGGTTGTAAGTCTTTTCGGAATGGGTTTATTAAACTCCGCCGCCGCGTTTTTCATTTTTGTGGTTCTCATGACGGTCATTTTGGGAAGGCTCTTCTGCGGATGGGGATGCCATTTTGCCTTCTTTCAGGAATGTGCATTAAAAATTTTTAATAAATTTGGAATAAACCCCAAAATCATCCACTCGAATGCAAACATCATCCAATACGTTTTTCTTCTGAAGACTTTAACGGCTATCTATGGATTTTGGCTTATTTATGGCCCTCCGCAATTTCACATAGGGTTTGGTGACACGCAGGTAATGACCGTAGACCTGCCCAGGAGTCCCATTATCATTGTATTGTTTGTCCTGTTTGATGCATTTCTGTTTATTTATCTTATGGGATCGAGGGCATTTTGCCGGTATGTTTGTCCATGGGCGCCCTTACTCGCAGTCTTTGACAATTTCAGCTTCCGGCGTGTTCGTAAGGTTAACGAGTGTAAGGGTTGTATGAGTTGTACCAAGCACTGTACTATGGGTATTAGGGTGCATGAAGAAATTGCCCAATACAGCGCCGTGGTAAATACAAACTGTATTCGATGTCTTGCCTGTACCAATGGTTGTCCGAATGGAACATTAAGTTACAGATGGGGTTTGAATGCAATATCGGTTACCCGACGGATCAAATGGCTGATCCCGCAGCAATGGAATTATAACTGGTATTACGAGTTTATGCTCATCTTTTGCGGGTTAATCGTTGCGTATTTCACACAAAGGTGGCTGGGGAGTTTTCAGACATTTCTCGGCGCAGCATGGGGTTTATGTTTCGGCGTGATAATTATAAAATTCCTTGAGAACAAGCGTGTTTCATTATTGGAAACTATTCAACTGAAACGAAAGTTTTTGGTCGTGAGTTTAATAACATTATCCACCTTAACGTGGTGTTGGATGACAAGCACTCCCTATGATATCCGCTTATTGCTGAGGGGGAATAGATATATGGATATCCTGGAATACGACAGCGCCATCTCAATATACAATCAAGCGATTAATGAATTTCCATCGAATAATGAAGTCCGTGCCGCACTTGCGCTGGCTTATAAAATGAAGGGCGATTATAATCGTGCAGTTACGGAGTATAAGACTCTCATTAGCGGCAATCCAGACAATGCAGCATTACACAACAATTTAGGCACCGTTTACTATAGAAATGGAAATTATGACCTGGCTATTGAAGAATATAAAAAGTCTATTCACTTGGATGAGGATTTAATTGCTGCATATGGTAATATAGGACTCGTTTTTTTAAAGCAGGGGAATGTTGAGGAGGCCATTCCCTTTTTAAGAAAAGTCTTTCCAAATGAAGAAGAGATGTTAAAATATATTTTAATGTTATATAATTCTAATCAGGAAAAAAATGGATAGAAAGGGAGGATAATTATGGGTAACGTTTATAGTTGTCAGACATGCGGACTGGTAACAACTAACAAAGGTCACCTGTGTAACCCGGTGGTAGCAGAGAAGGCTGTTGTTTGCAAATTTTGTGGGACGGTCTCAGGTGATCCCCGACATGTGTGCGCCCCCAAGGTTGTTAGTTTGAAGTACGTTTGTGATTCGTGTGGTCGGCTTGCCCCAAAACGAGAACTGCTCTGCCGCCCCGCGCCTCTTGCGAAACCAAAGAAAGCAGTAAAAAAGTCCGTTTCAAAAAAGGTAGTGAAATCTAAAAAGAGAAAATAATAACACGCCCGATAGCAATAGCTTTACAGTCTGGCTACAAGCTAAACAAACTACTCTTCAACCATAAACCGTCTACAAAAGGCTGGCCAATGCTTTTTTGTCGATAGTGTAGTACTTTTGTTTCAAAGGGTGGGTAAATTGACGGATGATATATAATGGTCGGGGCGAGAGGATTTGAACCTCCGACCTCCTGCTCCCAAGGCAGGCGCGCTAGCCAAACTGCGCTACGCCCCGTAATTTGAAAAATTTAGCTAAGTTATTATACGCTACATCTCTTTAAATACAAGTAAAAATAATATTATGTTTAAGTAGCTGAACCATTTGAAGTTAGTATGTATTTTGAAAAATAATTTAACTATTTGGAACAATATTGTATATAATTCTGTTTTTTAAGCTAAAATTGTAATTTTATATTTTAACCTTTTTAGGAGTCCATTGTGGTGAGTGTCCAGCAGAAAGAAAAACCAAGGCGTAAAATTCT
>DBJWYX010000118.1:0-7505 GCA_052360825.1 Candidatus Wunengus sp. YC64 | reverse complement strand
TGAGGGATGGTTTTCTCTGTGATCGCCTTTGTCATATGTTACGAGGACAAGTTTGTGTAAGTTTTTAGAAATAGTGACGTGTGTCGAATGACGCGTGACGAGCAAAACGTCACCCGACACATGCCACACGCCACGTGCCTTATCTTTGCCGCTCTGGTTGCAGCTATGCCGCGCCAGGATATATGCTTGAAAAGATAAATTTCTGCAATAGATAATTATTGTGTAAATATATGTCATAAGTAATTTAAAAGTCAACATCAAAAGGAGAAATCATTTTCCTTTAGGGTGTAGTATGTTTTTGATAAAAGAACGCTAGCCTTCTGCCAGTATGGCAGATGTTGTCTATGGCAGAATTTTTGTGCTGTCACAATGGCATACTGATATAAACATTTTGATGATAATTTTAATGGATATAATAATCTTAAGATACATAATGTCAATTCGTTAAGGTGTTTTGATGTTCGATAATTAACTACGGCATTATGTTTGCTCATTGTACCAAGTCAATTAATTTTCTGATATTTATATTTATTTTGTTATTCAGGTAAACATAAGTTTTGAAAGGAGGTATTCAATGGCGAAGCAACTAGCCTTTAATGAAGAGGCAAGGGCCGCTATTGCTCGAGGCGTTACAAAACTTGCCAGGGCGGTTAAGGTTACTCTAGGTCCCAGAGGAAGGAATGCTGTATTGGATAAGGGGTATGGGAGTCCTACAGTGACAAAGGATGGTGTGTCGGTGGCTGAGGAAATTGAACTGAAAGACCCTTATGAAAATACGGGGGCAAAGTTGGTGCGGGAGGCGGCGTCAAAGACCAGCGATGTTGCGGGTGACGGTACGACCACAGCCACAGTTCTTACCGAGGCGATATTCCTGGAAGGATTAAAGTGTGTGACGTCAGGCGCTGATCCCATGGCGCTCAACAGGGGTATGCGCAAGGCCATGGATAAGGTTGTGGAAAGACTGAAAGAGACAAGCAAGAAAATCAAGAACCAGGCAGAGATTGCAAGCATTGGGTCTATTGCGGCGAACAACGACCCCGAAATTGGAAAAATGATTGCCGATGCGATGGATAAGGTCGGGAAGGACGGCGTTATTACCGTTGAAGAGGGAAAGGGGCTCGAAACGAGCGTAGAAGTAGTAGAGGGTATGCAATTTGACCGCGGCTATCTCTCTCCTCATTTTGTCACGAATCCTGATTCAATGGAGGTTGAATTCAAAGACCCTTACATCTTTATTTATGAAGATAAGATATCTTCCATCAAAGGATTGGTCCCGATACTTGAAAAGATAGCAAAGACGGGTAAGCCCCTTTTGGTTATTGCAGAAGATGTAGAGGGTGAGGCGTTAGCCACGCTCGTTGTCAATAAACTACGGGGTACAATTAGCTGTGCGGCAATAAAGGCCCCTGGATATGGCGACCGCAGAAAGGCGATGCTTGATGATATTGCGATTCTTACGGATGGTAAGGCGATATTTAAAGACCTCGGAATTCAGTTGGAAAGTATAGATATACGCGATTTGGGAAGGGCAAAGAAGGTAACCATTGATGCAGATAATACAACGATCATTCAGGGCGCAGGCAGTTCCGATACCATTTCCGGACGTATCAAACAAATCCGCAATGAAATTGGAATTACGACGTCTGATTATGATAGGGAGAAGTTACAGGAAAGGCTTGCGAAACTTGCTGGAGGCGTTGCCCAGATATTCGTTGGAGCAGCCACAGAAAGTGAAATGAAGGAAAAGAAGGCCAGGGTTGAAGATGCGTTGCACGCCACAAGGGCGGCGGTTGAAGAAGGTATCTTGCCCGGCGGCGGTGTTGCACTGTTAAGGGCAGCAGAGGCTTTGAATGACCTCAAACTGAAAGGTGATGAGGCTATGGGTGTCGATATTGTAAATAAAGCCTTGTCCGCTCCTGCAAAGCAGATATTTAAAAATGCAGGCCTGGAGGGGTCTGTAGTTGTTCGTAAGATATTAGAATCCAAGGATAAGGCATTTGGCTATGATGCAGAGAAGGAAACATACTGCAATCTGATGGATGCAGGCGTTATAGACCCTACAAAGGTAGCAAGGAGTGCATTGCAGAATGCCGTGAGTATTGCCGGAATCCTCTTGACCACAGAATGTATCATTACCGATATCCCTAAAAAGGATGACGAAAAGATGCCGGGAGGTATGGGAGGCATGGGCGGTATGGGAGGCATGGGTGGAATGGGTGGCATGGGAGGTATGGGTGGAATGGGCGGCATGGGAATGTAATTCAATAATTTATCATATAAATTTTAACATGAAGAATTTTATTGTTTATTTTTCTTGAGGAGGTAATACGAAAATGATTAGACCATTAGATGACAGGGTGGTAATTGAACCTATGGAAGCTGAAGAAAAGACGCAGGGTGGAATTGTGCTGCCTGATACTGCAAAGGAAAAGCCCATGAAAGGAAAGATTATCGCCGTCGGCGATGGAAAAATGCTGGAGAGCGGAAAAAGGGCTGAACTTTTGGTAAAAAAGGGAGACAAAGTCCTTTATGGAAAGTACGCCGGGACCGAGATTACTATTGACGGTAAAGAATATCTGGTTATGAGAGAAAGCGATATTTTAGCCAAGATTGAGTAATAGTGATCGGACACTTAAAGTTTTTTGATGATTTAAATTTTTTGGAGGTTTTAAAATGGCAGCAAAACAGCTAATTTATGAGGAAGATGCCAGAAAGTTGCTCCAAAAAGGGATTAAGCAGCTAGCGGATACCGTTCGAGTAACCATGGGCCCTACGGGGAGAAATGTGATCCTGGAAAAAGGATTCGGTTCGCCTTCGGTTACAAAGGATGGTGTCACGGTAGCCAAGGAAATTGAATTGAAAAATCCCTTTGAAAATATGGGGGCAAAGATGGTGTGTGAAGTTGCATCAAAAACCAGCGATGTTGCCGGAGACGGCACCACAACGGCCACCATCTTCGCAGAGGCTATCTTTAATGAAGGATTGAAGAACGTAGTAGCAGGCGCAAACCCGATGGCGATCAAAAGGGGCATTGATAAGGCTGTAGAAATTGTAGTTGCAGAAATTAAGAAATTAAGTAAGCCCGTGAAGGGGCGCGCCGAGATTGCCCAGGTGGGAACTATTTCTGCCAATAACGACACGTCTATCGGAAACCTGTTGGCAGATGCTATGGAGAAGGTCGGTAAGGATGGGGTCATTACCGTAGAAGAAGCGAAGGGAATCGAGACTGTCTTGACGGTTGTAGAAGGTATGCAATTCGATAAAGGCTATCTTTCTCCCTATTTTATTACCGATGCGCAGAATATGCAGGTCGTTCTTGAGGACGCCTACATATTGATTCACGAAAAAAAGATATCGAGCATGAAAGATATCCTCCCCTTATTGGAAAAGATTGCCAGCAGTGGAAAGCCTTTGTTGATTATTTCTGAAGATGTTGACGGTGAAGCCCTGGCTACCCTGGTGGTTAACAAACTCCGTGGCGTGTTGAGTTGTGCTGCCGTTAAGGCCCCGGGTTTCGGGGATCGCAGAAAGGCGATGCTGGAAGATATTGCCGTATTAACGAAGGGACGCGCTATTACCGAGGAGTTGGGAATAAAGCTTGAAAATATGGGGATAGAAGACCTTGGTCGTGCAAAACGGATTACCATTGATAAGGATAATACAACAATTATCCAGGGTGCGGGAAAGAAGGCGGATATACAGGCGAGAATCAATCAAATCAAAAATCAGATCGATCAAACTACTTCCAATTACGACAAAGAAAAGCTCAGTGAAAGGCTTGCAAAATTAGCCGGTGGTGTGGCGGTTGTCCATGTAGGCGCTGCAACTGAGGCCGAGATGAACGAGAAGAAGGCGAGGGTGGAAGATGCGCTGCATGCGACCCGTGCCGCTGTCGAAGAAGGGATTGTGCCGGGAGGCGGTGTCGTGTTTGTCCGTGCAATACCTGTTCTCGACGAAGCGCGTAAAAAATTCAAGGGTGACGAAAAGGTTGGTGTGGATATTATAGCAAAAGTGCTTGAGTATCCGCTGCGTCAAATTGCCTCCAATTCCGGAGCGGATGGATCGGTAGTCCTTGAAGAAGTAAAAGAGCTGTCGACCAATATGGGGTATGACGCCAATACAGGAAATTGTGTGGATATGTTTGATGCAGGGGTTGTGGATCCGGCGAAAGTATCCCGGGTTGCCTTACAAAATGCCGCCAGTGTTGCGGGTCTCTTATTAACTACAGAAACCATGATTACTGAACTGAAGGAAGACGAAGAGGAAAGAGAGATCGAAGGCAGTATCCATTAATCAGGCATTTATTAAAAATTTACATAACGAGTAAAAGTAAAAAGGCTGCGATGAGTAGCCTTTTTGCTTTTATACACTCAAAAATGTTATTTCAAAAAACAACGGGCTGTTTTTGTCGTTATTTAGGGTGTATTTAAAACACCCTTGATTTTGTGCTGTTTTATATACTATAATTTTATCGTTAATAAAATTGGGAACTCATAGTATCTTTTTATAAAATAATAACTTAATATAAAGACGATATACATGGAAGAAGATTTTTACCAGGTGTTGGGCGTCGATAAAACCGCAAGCGGGGATGATATTAAAAAGGCATATCGCAAGATGGCCATGAAATACCATCCGGACAGGAACCCCGGAAATAAAGAGGCGGAACAGATATTTAAGAAAGCCGCCGAGGCATATGGCGTGCTGAGTGATTCCGATAAAAGAAGACGGTATGATCAATATGGAGTGGACGGCCTGAGAGGCACAGAGGCTCCTGGATACAGCACCTTTGAAGATATTTTTGACGCCTTTGGAGATATTTTTGGCGGTGGCAGTATCTTTGAAGACTTCTTTGGCGGAGGAAGGGGACGTGGCAGGGCAGGCCGTCGGGGGGCGAGCCTGAAGTGTGATATTGAGATCGATTTTAAAGAAGTGGCTACTGGCGTTGAGAAAAAGATTGAGCTTACTCGCAGAGAAGTGTGTGATACATGCCGCGGGACCGGCGCCCGGGAGGGTACTTCACCGGTAAGCTGTCCATATTGTAAAGGCAGGGGAGAGGTGCAGCAGTCTCAAGGGTTTTTTACACTCCGCACTACGTGTCCTAAATGTCACGGTAATGGCAAGATTATAGAGTCCCCATGTGCGAAATGCGGAGGCTCCGGCCGCTATCCAAAAAAGTCAATTATTTCTATTCAGATTCCAGCCGGTGTTGAAGATGGAACACGTCTGAGGCTGACCGGACAGGGGGAGCCAGGTGAAAGCGGAGCGGCTCCGGGAGATTTGTATTGTGACATCCATGCTATTCCTCATCCTATGTTTAAAAGGCAGGGGAATGATGTTCTTTGTGAGGTTCCGATTACTTTTGCACAGGCATCCCTCGGTTGTACCATTGATGTCCCTACCCTTACGGGGAGGGTGATTCAGGTTAAGATACCGAAAGGGACGCAGAACAGTGAAGTTGTTCCGATTCGTGGAGAAGGATTTCCTAATGTACACGGATATGGAAGGGGCAATCTCCTGGTACAGGTGATTGCTGAAGTTCCAACGAAGATGACTTCCAGACAGGAAGAATTGCTCCGTGAATTTGCGGAATTGGAGAAAAAAAATGTCTCTCCGCGGCAAAAGAAGTTTTTTGAGAAAATGAAGAATATTTTTGAATAAATTTTATTTAAACATGGAATGATATTTTATGAAAGAAGGAGGTAAGCTCAGTTTATTATTTCGGTATGCTTTGCTAAATAAGTAACTGAGAAAGAAATATGCCAACATACGATTATAAATGTAATGGGTGTGACCATTCGTTTGAGTTGTTTCAACACATGACGGAAAAGCCGGTAAAGAAGTGTCCTGCTTGTGGAAAGCTGAAAGCACAGAGGGTGATCGGGGCCGGCAGCGCTATTATTTTTAAGGGTTCTGGTTTCTATCAGACAGATTACCGGAGTGAAGAATACAAGTCTAAGGCTAAAAAGGAAACCGAATCTGTAAAAACTGATACAAAAGCTGCAGAGAAAAAGTAAAAGAAAAATGCCAAAAATAAACTGCCCCAATTGTAAAAAGGAGTTTGTCTACCGGAATATAAAAGAATCGCCGAACTTCCCTTTTTGCAGTGAGCGGTGTAAGCTTATCGACCTCGGAGCATGGCTGGATGAAAAGCATCGCATTGAGGAACCAATGACTCCTGAAGCATTGAGTCGAATCGAAAAAAAAGGAGGGAACAATGGGTGAAACGAAAACTGTCGTACATGACTGGCGCGATATTTTCCGTGCCTTTAAGATGGCATTTGACCCCAAGAAGGTGTTTCTTGGATACATTGGCCTCTTGGCGAGTATTATGTGGTGCGTGGTTGCAGTTGCATTTTTCTCGGCATTGAAATTGGTCAGTACCAATCCTTATGCCTTTATAAAACTTGCCTTATCTTCGGCAAGGGAAGGCATACCTCTCGCTATAAAAAATTCCTTGTTGGCGATTATGCCCCTGGATTTTGGGGAATTTATTGTTTTTGGGGTACTCGTTTTTGGGCTGCTCGTCATCTGGTCGTTGACAGGGGGAGCAATTACACGCATCGCCTCTCTGGACTATGCCAGAGACGAAAGTGTAAGTTTGATGGACGCCTTGAAATTTGCCAGGAAAAAATTCTGGTCTTATTTCTGGTCACCTCTGGTGCCGGTAATAGGCGTCCTCTTCTTTGCCCTATGTAATGTTATCGGCGGCATGATTGGAAGGATCCCTGTTCTTGGCGACATAGCGGTGGCGGTGGGTTTTCCCCTTGCCATGCTTTCGGGATTGTTGATGGTTTTTATTGGTGGGATCGGCGCATTGGGATTATGTTTCATGTTTCCCACGATTAGTGCAGAAGGTTCAGATGCCTTTGATGCGATGAGCCGGGCATATAGCTACGTCCTCTCACGCCCCAAACAATTTATCTGGTACTGTATTGTAAACACATTGTATGGCCTGGCCTGTCTCGTAATTATTGCATTTGTAGCATGGTTGATGATGCGCCTGTCGTTCTGTACGGTGGGTTTGGGTATGGGACAGAAGTTTCAGGCGGTTCAGTCTTTTATATTACAGAAGTGCGACATTGCCTGTCTCGGATTTTGCACTACGCCTTCCGCTGAGGCAAAAACTGCGGTGGTTTCTCCTGATCGCTGGTCACTGAAATTCCTGGCAGGTATGTTAATCCTTTATGTCGGATTGATAAAACTGGCAGTGTGGACGTTTGTAACGACCTACCTGCTTTCTGCGAAGACCATTATCTATTTCCTGCTCAGAAAAGAAATTGACAGCACAGATGTGACTGATGTGTATCTGGAAGAAAAGATAGAAGAAAAAAAAGAAATATCGACGAAAGAAACCGGGAAACTTTCTTCGCCAACAGAAGGCGCTAAAGAAGGACGCTTTTCTACAGGAGAAGAATCCAATCCAAAAACAGGTGAAGCGGTTTAATTTATGAATATTCCAGTTGTTACTATTGTCGGCAGGCCGAATGTGGGGAAATCTTCCC
>DBJWYX010000117.1:0-7554 GCA_052360825.1 Candidatus Wunengus sp. YC64 | reverse complement strand
TCTGCTGTTACAAATCAACCCGACCGGATTAAAACCTGCCTGGATATTCAATTTTTAAGGTAATATGAAAATTCAACTGAGTACCCCTTCACAAATCACGGAATTAAGGTTGGTTTTCAAAATAAATTTTCATTTGCATAATCTATTCTTTTTACTATAATACTGTAATTTTATACTTCGATAAATGCTTTAATATGAGGGAAAACTCTCGTACTCGTTATAATCAGCGAAAGCGAAAGGGGCGCATATGTCATTAACAACATCTGCATCAGTGGGTGAGTTTGAGGCTGTTAATCGGATTGTAAAATACTTCAGCGGCGCTCCAAATGTCATAAATTCTACGGACTGGACATTGCGACGCAGCGCTGAGAGATTTGCCTCATTTACAAAATTCGGGAATGTAGCCGTTCATTCCACCGTTAAGAACCGCAGCGCCAAGGTGACTGTGTATGTCGGAAGTGAAGCGGTTCGTCTCAAAACACTCAATCCCCAACAAACCGAGATTATGAACAATCTCCCCAATACGCTGGCTCTGGTTGAAGAGTACATCAAACGAGCGCCCTTTGTAAGAATCAATCGATCAATGGGAAGTAATAATGAATTTTCACCGAATTGTAATTTCTTAGTTTCTATCCAGAGACCCGAGATGATTCGGCTTGCCTATATGACATGGGCGACGCTTTTCCCTGCCAAACCTGAGGGAGAACTAAAACAACATATTGTTTACATTCCGGAATGGCAGGAGACTGACCGGCAAATACTGGTCTTCCCGGAGATTAGCACTACCATTGTGCTGGGAAGTGACTATTATGGCGAATCCAAGAAGGGATTCTTAAGAATGGCCATGTGGAATGCCAAACAGAAGGGTATGCTGGGTCTCCATGCGGGTTCAAAGATTTTAAAGGCAAAAGGGAGCGATGGTCGTATCAGAAAATACGGCATGCTTATCTTTGGAATGAGCGGTACAGGAAAAACGACGCATACCTGTCATACACACGGCTTAAACGAGGAGGACGAAGGGATTGAAATATTACAAGATGACGTGGTTTTCCTCAAAAAAGACGGTTCGGCGTACGGTTCTGAGCGCGGGTTTTACTTAAAAACCGAGGGACTCGATCAAGTTACTCAACCTATCATTTATAAAGCAGCAATCTCCCGCGAAGCCATTTTTGAAAACGTTATGATCGATTATGAAGGAAATCTCTATTTCGACGATGATACTCTAACCAGCAATGGACGTGCAATCATGATGCGTGACGACCTCAGCCCTTACATTTCAAACACCATCAATTTACCATCCATTGATAATATGGACGGGATGATCGTTGCGTTTATTACCCGCCGTCATACGGTTGTTCCGCTTGCCGCTAAACTTACACCCGAACAGGCTGCTGCTGTCTTCATGATAGGCGAATCTATAGAAACATCCGCTGGCGACCCGAAACGCGCAGGAGAATCTATTCGGGAGGTCGGCACCAATCCTTTTATTATCGGTGACAAATCGTACGAAGGAAACTGGTTCTATGATTTTGTCAAGCGAAACGAGGGTAAGGTTCATTGCTATCAATTAAATACTGGAGGACTGGGAGAGATCATTGAAAAGCAACCTAACGGTGCAAAGGCAATGAAGCGCAAGGTACAACGAATAGAGATTCCTGAGATGTCGTCCATTATCCGGGGTATTGTGCGTGGTACGAACACATGGGGCAAAGACAAATACTGGAATCTTGAAGTGCCCACTTCCGTGCAAGGTATGGATTTATCCAAATATGATGTAGAAAAATTCTATGATGTAGACAATATCATAAAACAGGTATCTGAACTACGCTGTGAACGTGTTGCATATATAGAAAAATTCAATACGTTGGATAAAGCCATCATCAACGCAGCAAAAACAATGTAAAATTAAAATTAGTTGACATTTTTTGGATTTTTATTAAAATGTCCACTAGTTATATATATTTTGTTTTTGATAAATAATTGTTATGAAACTATCCAAAAAAAGCGACTACGCCCTCCGTGCAATGGTATATCTCTCGGCGAATTACAAAAAGGGGGCAGTCCAGATTAAGGAGATTTCTGCAAAGGAAAAGATTCCGCAAAAATTCCTGGAAAATATCCTTCTTACCCTGAGAAAAGTAGGCATCCTGAATAGCAAGATGGGTCTTAGGGGTGGTTATGAACTGGCTCGATCGCCCGATTTGATTACCTTAGGACAGGTAATTCGTGCGCTGGATGGGGCAATTGCGCCTGTGGACTGCGTGAGTCAGATGTCTTACAAGCCGTGTTCGGAAGAAGTTACCTGTGTAATACGGAGTGTGATGATGGATATCCGAAATGCCATAGCAGATGTACTGGACAAAATGACCTTTGCCGACATGTGTAAGCGCGCCGCAGATTCATTAGAAAAAAGTGAACGAGAAGCGCTAACGTATACAATATAATATTTTTCATTAAAAGTCTATCAACATGGTAGATTATGTGTAACAGTTCAGCACCCCCACCTGACCTCCCCCATCGAGGGGGAGGAAGCGTTTTTCCCCCGCCCCTTGTGGGAGGGGTTAGGGGAGGGGGTGAACTGATACGATTTTATTAATTTTTATTGATGATACTAGGATAAGTTGAAAATTATACAAAACAGAGTTGTTTTTTATCTCCTGTTCTTTGTAACTGTAACTGGTATTGCCTGTTCGAAGAAGGGTAACAATGACACGATTCGCGTAGGGTATTTCCCGAATATCACCCATGCGCAGGCTGTTATTGGGCTGAACAGCGGCGTCTTTGAGAAACATCTTGGGTCAGGGATAAAAATAAAGGCAACGCTCTTTAATGCAGGGCCATCAATCATTGAGGCGGTGTTTTCTGAGGATATAGACATTGCGTATGTCGGTCCCAGTCCTGTGATAAATGGATATGTGCGTTCTGGCGGCAGGGCGTTAAAGGTAATTTCGGGCGTATCGAGTGGCGGGTCATTATTCATCGTAAGGCCTGACTCCAATATAAAGCATGCTGCGGATCTTTCCGGGAAAAGAATCGCATCACCACAACTCGGAAACACGCAGGATATAGCCCTTCGTGAGTATATTAAAAATTGTGGTTTAAAGCCAACAGAAAGGGGTGGAACGGTTGATATTCTTCCCCTGCGGAATCCCGACATTTTAAATCTTTTTATGCAAAAACAGATCGATGGGGCATGGGTGCCGGAACCATGGGCTTCACGACTCCTTAAGGAGGCAGGCGGAGAGGTTTTTCTTGACGAAAGAACCTTATGGGATGATGGTCGGTTTTGTTCAACGCTGATGATTGTGGGTGCGAATTTTTTTAAAAAAAATCGCGATTTGGTCAAAAAATGGCTGACGGCTCATGTTGAAACAACCCGGTGGATTAATCAACATCCGGAAGAAGCAAAGACTGTTATAGGTGACCAGATAAAGGCTATTTCAGGTATATCTCTTCCAAAGGATATTATTGACGATGCCTTCTCACGATTAGAGATTACCTATGACCCTATTGTTTCGTCACTGTTTTCTTATGCAGAGATGGCCTATAATGCTGGTTTTTTGGGGGAGCGAAAGCCTGATATAGCCGGAATGATTGACTTAAGATTACTCAATAGCGTCCTCAAAGAGAGGGCATTGCCACGTGTGAATAAAAGAGGGAAAACGGAAAATAATATAAGGCTGATTGGAGGTAGTGAAGGTGTCGGAAAGCGCAGGAATTGAAAATTTCGTAGACATAGACCAGGTTAAAGTTGGTAAAGAACTGCAGACATCCCAAAGGGTGAATGGGATATGGCCCAAACTGCGCGTTCAGCACGTGTCGAAATCATTTCAATCAAAAGACAGAAATTTTTATGTGTTGGAAGATATAAACCTCGAGATACAACAAGGAGAATTTGTATGTATCGTTGGACCTTCCGGGTGCGGGAAGACTACCCTTTTGAACATTGTCGCAGGACTGGAAAAGGCCGATTCAGGCGAGGTATGGGCTGACGATCATAAAATTAACGGGGCCGGGACTGACCGTGTTGTTATATTTCAGGAAGCCGCTCTCTTCCCCTGGCTGAATGTGGTAAAAAATGTTGAATTCGGTTTAAAATTAAAAGGGATTAATGGCAAGGAAAGACGAAATATAGCGATTGAGTATCTCAAAATGGTGCATTTATCAAAGTTTCAACATGCCCAGGTGCATGAACTATCCGGCGGAATGAAACAACGTGTAGCCATAGCCAGGGCTCTTGCGATGAATCCGGAGATGCTCCTGATGGATGAGCCTTTTTCGGCGCTGGACGCCCAGACACGGTGGATACTCCATTACGAGTTACAGAATATCTGGCTAAAAACCAGGAAAACGATCTTATTCGTTACTCACAATATTCGTGAGGCCGTATGTCTGGCAGATCGGATAATAATCCTTTCAACAGCGCCGGGAAAGATCAAGAAAGAGTTTCTGGTGGAATTGCCAAGACCAAGGGATGATAATGATGTGAATGTCGCAGGATACTCCACCAGGATCATGAAAGAATTGAAAGCCGAGATTAATAAGGTTATGAAGTGCGAGATGGATGCAGATTCATGCGTAGAATGTGATATAAAATGTACAACTGAAGGACCTGCAAAAACGGACATCGGAGGAGGAATTTAGGAAATGCAGAGCATACTTAAACGGACAATATTTTATATTCTTTTTATTGGACTTTGGGAAGGGTTGTTCCGGCTGGGGATATGGCCGGAATACGTCCTTCCTTCTCCCGTTTCGGTTTTTAAAACGTTGGTTCATGGATTCCAAAATCATACCTTCCTCATTGGCATCGCAATCAGCATGAAAAGAATCGCCATCGGTTATGGAATTTCTATTGTTGTTGGCATTTTTCTGGGTTTGCTCATAGGCAGGGTTCGTCTCTTCGAGGAAACGCTGGGTTCGTTCTTTACCGGCTTGCAGACATTGCCGACGATTTGCTGGCTGCCCCTTTCTTTGCTCTGGTTTGGTCTGAATGACAGGTCTATCATATTCCTGGTTTTTATGGGCGCTGTGCTTTCAATTACGATTGCAACGGATGCTGGCGTGAAAAGTGTACCGTCACTCTATATTCGTGCTGCAAAAACTATGGGAGCAAAGGGATGGAAGCTGTATCTTGAAGTAATTATTCCCGCTGCCCTTCCGCATATCATTACGGGGATGAAACAAGGCTGGTCTTTTGCCTGGCGTTCGCTCATGGCGGGCGAATTATTAATTGTATGTTTGGGATTAGGACATCTCATGATGATTGGGCGGGAGCTTAATGACATGAGCCAGGTCATAGCCGTGATGATTGTAATTATCATAATCGGCATTCTCGTCGATAGGCTATTTTTTGTAAAAGTAGAACAACGTATCCGTGAACGTTGGGGGCTGGTCAAGGGGTAAAAATTACGAATTACGATTTTTACCTGTATTTGTCATTTCGACCCCTTCGTATTTGTCATTCCTTCGCCTTGTATCATTCTGAGGCAAAGCCGAAGAATCTTAAGGTTCAGGACGACGTCCGAACGAAGTAAAGAATCTTTTTTCTAAGGTTAGGGAATAAACAGGTAAGAATTGTTTCCCGTTTGATCCGTTTTCTCCGCGTACACGGCGCCTTTGCGGTGCATTACACTAACATTACACATCAACCTCTACGGGTAATTCCATATTTTGCATGGAAGCTTGTACCAGCGCCTCACGGTCGATTTCATCATCAGGCTGCTTAATCCGGTCTGCGTTTCTTTCAACAAATTGCACGCCTTCAACCTTGTATTTTTTCTTTAAAATCTCGCATTTTGGGCAGTTTTCGGCGGTATATATGTATTTCATGATAAGTTTCTCCCTTTAGATAAAAAAAATTGTGAATCCGAAATCATATACTTCGATTTAACTCAGTACAGGAATCTAAAATCTTCAGTTATTCTACAAAAAGGAAAGATTCTTTCAAGAACAAATTTTTTAGTAACAATCTGGTTTTTTAAAAATTCCTGTAATGACGGTGTTATCACGCAATGTAGGGGCAATTCATGAATTGCTCCTACGTTCTGTCACAAAGCGTTTTCAACTATTGGCGCTTTTCAAAAAACTCCGGACTCACATCAAACATAATATCAAAGACAGAGCATATATTCTCTCGCGTTAAGATAAAGGTTATTTTGGTTGCGGAGGCATTTCATTTGGGGTAGAATCCCGATTAAAGCCAGGACGAAGTATCCTTGAGGTATAGGAATTTCCGTCTTTAGTTCCTCCCCCTTTCTCCCCCCTCCAGAGGGGGACAGGGGGAGGACTCCATTGTTTGGTCGTGCCGGAAAGGATCTTCCCGTCATGAAAGAATTGTATGCCCACTCCGCAAATTCACTAGGTCAAAGACACAGGCTTAGTGACCATCTAAAAGAAGTTGCCAGGCTTGCTAAAGGCTTTGCCGATAAATTTGGTGCCGGGAAATTGGCCTATTGGGTAGGTTTGTGGCATGATCTGGGGAATTCTGAATGAATGATTTGTATGCTCATAGCCGTAATAAAGCGGGTATTAAGCACCACCTATCGGATCATCTATCCTCAGTTAGTAAGTTGGCAGGTGAATTCCTTGCAGATAGGACTTTAGCAGATGAGGCATCTTTGGCTGGACTTCTTCATGATCTCGGTAAATATGGCGATTTGTTTCAGTCAAGGCTTAAAGGGGAAGCACAAGGAATAGATCATTGGTCTTCTGGTGCATGGTCGGCGATAAGTGAATATAAAGCAATAGCAGCTGCATTAGCTATCGAAGGACATCACATTGGTTTGCAGCATCTCAACAAAAATTATCTAAGTGGTATTAACCCAAAACAACTTGGAATGAATCATCCGCTACAACTTCGTTTAAGCGAAGCAAATCTTGATGTCATAAAATCCAGACTGATTGCTGACGGAATAAACCCAAGAATTAATCACACGTTATTAGGCAACGACTTAAATAGCACTATCAACACAATGCTGGATGTTCGCATGGTATTTTCTTGTCTTGTTGATGCGGATTTTCTTGACACTGAAGCACATTTCAGCGGCACATCAGAAGGGAAACAATATCGTCAACCAGGACCGGAATTACAGGCAGAGCGCGCATTATATCTGCTGCTTGAGCATATAAAAGAAGTTCAATCTCGCACACAAGCTGTACAGAAAGTAACGGAGGTACGATCATCATTGCTTAATAACTGTCTGAATGCCGCAGACTCAGCAACAGGCTTGTTCACCCTTACTGCACCGACCGGTAGCGGCAAAACATTGGCAATGTTGGCATTTGCTTTGAAACATGCTATTGCGCGGCGCCTGAGACGAATCATAATTGTACTTCCATATCTTTCAATCATCGAGCAAACAGCGTCTATTTACAGGAATATTTTTGAATCTCAATTCGGACAACATTATATCCTGGAACACCATTCCCTTGCAGAAGTTGGAATTGAAAAGGCTGAATCCGATAGCGAAGGCAAATCGGGCGAAGTTGAGGCTGCTGAAAGGCAGAGGCGATTACTTGCCGAGAATTGGGATGCTTCTATAATTGTAACTA
>DBJWYX010000116.1:0-7579 GCA_052360825.1 Candidatus Wunengus sp. YC64 | reverse complement strand
CCGTTAGAAAACAGTACCCTTTACTGGGCACGCCAATCTGCAAGATTGAACCAGCAGTGAAGTACAGACAGGTTTGAAACCTGTCTCTACCATTTAACCTTACAATATGCATAGCCCGTTAACACGCATAAATAAAATGCAAATTCCTATACTATAAATTTACAAACAATTCTACAAACCGTTCCACAAGATAGGCCAGATATTCTATGTCAATGTAAGCTTCCGCACTGCTGTCCAAAAACAGTTTGCAACTTGCCTGAAACTCCTCATCGGCTTCCCAAAAGCACAAATACAGGGGGATGCACGGCAACAGATCAAAACGAGCGAGATAATCAGCCTTCATCTTCCCTGAAGTTTCTATCCCACCCAGTTCCTTACTATGCGCCTTCAGCTTGTTTGTATTTCCGTTAAAAGCCGCTGCGATCTTCTCTTCTGCGTTCCGTTGAAATGCCTTCACATGCGAGGCGGTATTGGGGAAGTACCCCAGAGTAACCCACTCTCCGGTAAGAGGTTTATTTCCCTTTCTGCGAATATAATCATACATTACGATCTTTGACCAGGAATCGCGGCAATACGTTCCAAGTTCAAATAAACCTTCCTTGCGCATTTCGTAAGGTTTGTTTAACATTTTCAATCTGATAATTTCACATCCATTATTTGCCTCAAAATGGCCGCCAATGGCAGCAGACGCCTCTTTGAAATTTGTGCGTTTCGCATCGACTTCCAATTCAGTGCTCACCCGCTCATAGTTATCCTCCTGAGTAACATTCGGTTTCAGGGAAGGCAATGCCATATCTTCCGGGCTTATATAAGGGCAATCGCTTATTTTACGTTGCGCATTTTTCACCTTGACTGCAAAGGCCATACAGGTGGGCACGCCGCATTTACCGCAATTTGTCTTTGGCAGTTTTTTGTATATATCAATCATGTAATCCTTGACAGCAGGACTTCTTTATCTTTTTCGATCTGCGACTTGAGTTCGTCTGCCGTTTTAAATGGTATTTCGTCCCGTATCTTAAAGAGGAATTGCACCTCCAGATCCAATCCGTACAGTGATTCCTGAAAATCGAGGATATGCACTTCGATCTCAAGGGTTTCGTCTTCACTGGAAAGCGGTTCCTTTGCAAAGGTAGGCCTTGAGCCAATGTTGGTCAATGCCAGATGTTCATGTCCTGCCCAGCGGACACGTGTTCCATAAACACCTCTTGGCGGTCTGACTTCATGATGCAGATTGAGATTGGCCGTGGGGTATCCCAACGTTCTCCCCCTGCCGGACTTCTTCACTACCGTTCCCAGGATGGAAACAGGCCTGCCGAGCATCCCTTCCGCTTTTTCCAGTTCACCTTCGAGAATGGCCTTTCGAATGGCCGTGCTGCTGATTACCTGTCCCCGGTATAGTACCGGCGAACACCCGTGTACCTCAAACCCGTATTTGCCTGCCAGGCTGCGAACCAGGGTTATATTCCCTTCGCGGCCTTTTCCAAAATGGCAATTGAATCCGAGTACAATACATTTTACATTCAGCCAGGAAACCAATATCTCGCGGATAAAGTCTTCTGCGGTCATTTGTGCAAGTTTCTGGTCAAAACCAAGCACTACGGTATGATCGACTCCAAAGTGTTCAAATAATTTTAAACGATGTTCCAGAGAGGTAATAAAGGAAGGAGGTCTGTTTTCAATAATGTTTTTTGGGTGACGGTCAAAGGTAATTACTACCGACTCACCCTTTTTCTGTAAGGCATTATGCCGTATGCACTCGATGATCTTTTGATGTCCACGGTGAACGCCATCGAACATTCCGATGGTAGCGACAGGGTAGTGAATTTTCCTGGTCAATTCCTTTCTGCCGTAAATCGTTTCCAACGTTTTCCCCTACCTGTTCATCATCAATCATTTCAGTGATATTCCGTATCTTTCCGTGGCAAATTATCAGCTTCTTATTGAAATTTTGTGTATATCTCCATGTGCCGGCTGATGTCGCTCTGCCAATCAGCCAGGAAGGTCTCTTGTTTCTCATATAAATAACGCTTGGTTACGTTTTCCCTGTCCCTTTCAAAGGCTGATTTATCCGCAGCTTTCTTATCCAGCAACGCTATGATATAGCAGGCCTTTTCTCCGGATGTTTCTGCGGCTACCCCAAGCAGACCTGGCTTCAGTTCGAATGCCTTTTTCGCCACGCCGGGACGATCTTCTTTGAGTGCATCAATGTATCGAGACTCCTTATTGAAAAGCTTAACAGGACGAGAAATATAGCCAGTTTCACACACTGAAATATCTTTTTGCGGACATTCTGCTTTAATCGATTTTACGATATCATCGAAGGGACTACTCTTGGTTGTTCCGGCATATTTTTCGGCAAGTTCCTTCGCCTTAAGGAATCCCTTTTCCAGCTTGAGGTCATTAATTACACTGTTTCTGACCTCCTCGAATGGCGCAGGCGCAGATGGCCTTTTATCAACAACCTGGAAAACAACCTTACCCTCTACAAAATCGAAAGGAACGGAGGGCTCGTATTTATCCCTCTCAAAAGCGACTTGAACAATTTGGTCTGAGCCAGGCAACACCTCCGCGAGATCGTTTTCCGTAAGAAATTCATTTTTTGACTTCTTACCTTTAGGAATCTCATAGATTACGTTGTATTTCGTTGCCAGGTCTTTAAAACTCGGACGTTCGGCCTTATCCATCGTCTCATATATTTCCTCGTCCAGTTTATTCATGATTTCAGCGGCCTTTTCCATTGCCTTTTGTCTTGCAAGGGTCTTTTGAATCTCCCCTTTTACCTCGGCAAAGGGCTTATGTGTGGGCGAAGATTTCTTTTCCTGAGCATTGCTGTCGTTCGTGGCCTCTTTTCCTTCTTTTTTTGAATTCTTCTTATCGGTTGCCGAAGCATCTTTGGTTGCGGCCTTATTTTCCTTCGATTCTTCGGGTTTCGGCTCTACAGAAGTAATTTTGAATTGTGTTTCCTTCGTGTCCTCATAATACTTTTTCATCTCTTCTTCTTTAACCGAAACGAGTTTTTCCATATCGTCAAATCTAGCAATCAAGCATTCTAATTTGACGCTTTCAGGAAGCTTGTATCCGGGGTTCCCCGCCGTTTCATTGTATTCATCATTCTTGTATTTTTCATAATATACACGAATTTCATCCTCAGTTACGTTAGCAGAATCAAGAAAATCCTTCGCTTTCAATGAAAGCACCTTGAATTTTACCTGTTCGTTTTCAAGAGAATATCTCTGCCAGATTTCCTCCGTCGTCATCTTGGTGGATGATCGTAACAGGGCTTCCAGCTTCTCAACAAGCAATGCTTCTCTTATGGTACGGTCGATCTGCTCCGTGTTAAGCCTGAAATTATTACAGAGGAATTGCAAAAGTCCCGACCTCGGCATGTTTACCTGTCCGCCAAATATCTGAAAGGCCAGTCCCTGAAGCGCACTCTCTACCTCTTGTGCCGTCACAACTATCCCCATCCTCTTTGCTTCTTCTACAAACAGGAGTTGTTTCCAAACCAGCGAGACGATAGAATCTTTTGCTTGAGAAAAGAACAATCTTTGCCATCGCCCTAACATGTCCGCAAATTCGTTTTGCGTAACCTTTCTGCCAAATATCTTTCCTATGGGTTTTTTGGGAATCATCTCCATGGCGGAGTAGCTGATTCCCCACACAAACATTGCAAAGATCATAACGATATAAACTGTTTTTTGATGCCTTCGGAACCAAGAACTAGAAACCATATCCCCCTCTTAATTAATCAAATACTATCAATAGTAACATCGGAAAATTAACACTAAAAATATTATTCTAGCCATAAACCTTATAATTATCAAATGGATTTTTACATTATAAATAACAAAAAATGTCTTGACACTTATTACAACCTCTGCTTAAATCTCACATTTCGAGGTTGTAACTATATGTCAAAAACTAAGAAATACATGGTAATCGTTGAGTCCCCCGCCAAGGCAAAGACCATCGGCAAATATCTCGGTTCGTCTTACTTTGTTCGCTCATCAATGGGACATGTACGAGACCTGCCCGAAAGAAAATTATCTGTTGACGTCGAAAACAACTTTACCCCCGAATATAAAATAATCCCCAGTCGAAAAAAGCTGGTGTCTGAATTAATAGTTGATTCAAAGAAGGCAGACGCTGTTTACCTTGCATCTGATCTTGACCGGGAGGGAGAGGCAATTGCCTGGCATCTGTCTCAGGCACTTGAAATACCGGACGAAAAGGCACTGCGTGTCACCTTCAATGAGATTACGAAAGACGCTATTTTGGAGGCTTTCAATCACCCCGGTCCGATCAATATGGCAAAGGTCAATGCCCAGCAGGCACGCAGGATACTCGACCGCCTTGTGGGTTATCAGATAAGTCCCCTGCTCTGGAAGAAGATTACCAAGGGGCTCAGCGCCGGCCGTGTCCAATCCGTTGCAGTTCGGCTTATCGTAGAACGCGAGAAGGAAATCAAGGAATTTAAACCGCAGGAGTACTGGAAGATTACGGCGGAGTTGAAAATTTCTCTTGCGGATACAAAGAAACCTGAGGACGTTAAGACTTTTGAAGCTCTTTTACAGAAGCTTGATAATGAAAACGTTGAGGTAAAAAACGAACAACAAGCGAAGGACATTATTAACGAACTTCAAAAGGCAGAGTACATTGTTGCAAATGTAAAAAAACAGACCAAACGTAATAATGCCCCTCCTCCTTTTACTACGAGTCTTTTACAGCAGCAGGCATCCACGCGGTTACAGTTCAGCGCCAAGAAAACGATGCTCATTGCCCAGCAGCTCTATGAGGGTATTGATATTGGCAAGGAAGGTTCCGTGGGGCTTATTACCTATATGAGAACGGATTCTTTTCATATTTCTGAACAGGCGCTGACATCTTGTCGGAAACTTATTACGGATAAATACGGCAACGATTATATTCCTGAAAAACCCAACGTGCATGCTTCGAATAAGAAGGGAACCCAGGGCGCACACGAAGCCATCCGCCCCACCTCTGTAGAGTATGCACCCGAATCTATAAAGGACTTTTTAACAAAAGATCAATACAGACTGTATGAACTGATATGGAATAGATTTGTTGCCAGTCAGATGAAACCGGCGCTCTATGCCGTAACAGATGTTGAAATTAGTTCAGGCCGATATACTTTTAAGGCCAGAGGCAGGGAATTGCTCTTTGATGGACACACCCGCGTCTCAGGACACGAAATGGAAAAGGACGAACAAATCCTTCCGACTCTGGAGAAAGACCAGAAACTCGAATTGATGGAATTATCGCCCACCCAGCATTTTACCCAGCCGCCTCCCCGTTTTACCGAGGCGTCTCTCGTTAAGACTTTGGAAAAAATGGGTATCGGAAGACCCAGTACCTATGCTGCGATCATTTCTACAATCCAAGATCGCGGCTATGTCAAACAGGAGAAGCGTGCCTTTTATGCAACGGAATTGGGGACATTGGTTACAGAAAAACTCGTCGAACATTTTGCAAAGATCATGGACGTAAAATTTACTTCACACATGGAGGATGAACTTGATAAGATTGAAGATGAGAAAATTGTATGGCTTGACGTGCTCAAGGAATTTTATGGGCCGTTTAAGAACGATTTAGAAAGGGCGGTGGGAGAGATGAAGAGCGTAAAAGGGACTCCGGAAGAAAGCACTAAGATATGCACCGTCTGTGGGCAGCCGATGGTGATACGATGGGGAAAACACGGGAAATTTCTGGGATGCTCTGCATTCCCCAAATGTAAAAGCACGCTCCCTCTGGATGAAAAGGGTGAACCTGCCGCTCCTGAGACCACTGACCAGAAATGTGAAAAATGTGGCAGCGCTATGATAATTAGAACCAGTCGTCATGGAAAATTTCTGGCGTGTTCTGGGTATCCAAACTGCAAGAACACAAAATCCCTTACCGGTGAAAAGACCAAGGTTGAACCCACCAACGAGAAGTGTGAAAAATGCGGCAGCCCTATGGTCATTCGATTCAGCAAGAAGGGACGATTCATGGGCTGTTCTGCCTATCCCAAATGCAGAAATATCAAATCCCTGCCTACGGGGGTAAAATGTCAGAAGGAGGGCTGTGATGGCGACCTTGTGCAACGTCGCTCGAAAAAGGGAGGTATCTTCTTCGGGTGCAGTAAATATCCTGAATGCGATTACATTGCGAAGGAATTACCCGATACAACAACTGATACCGTCAAGGAAGAATAAAACTATAGTTAACGTAAAAAGAATGTTGTCATTGCGAAGGCGCAAGCCTGAAGCAATCCCAAGGAAGGATTGCTTCGCTCCGCTCGCAATGACGATTATATGTCACCTTATTTAAAACGTTTACTGTAGGCTGTCTTGGGAAGCACTTTTTCTTTAAGTAATATGCTGAATTCCATCAATTTATTGGTCTACTCTATCATACTCCTTCCATTTCTAACCATTCTGCCCGTGTCAGTTTCTTTAAGCAATACCACCTTAAACGTAATAGCAGGTTCGCACTCCGATAGTGACAAAATCCGGGCGATTGATTCCCTAAAGTCTTCATCTTCGCTTTCATGGAATGATATAAACGATTTTGTCTACCAACTGCAAGATATAGACCCGACCGCAATAGGAGATACAAAATTTGATTTGGCTATCATAGATTACTCTGAAGATGGGAGTGAATCTGGTAGATTTAGCGCAAAGGAAATAGAAACATTGATAAATAGCGCCGGCGGTTCAAAACGGGTATTGGCATATATGAGCATTGGAGAGGCGGAAAATTATAGATTTTATTGGGAAGAAAGCTGGGATGCTGATAAGGATGGTCAACCAGACACAGGCGCTCCAGCATGGCTGGGACCGTCTAATCCCGATTGGCCTGGAAACTACAAGGTAAGATATTGGGAACCTGAATGGCAATCTATTATCTTCGGTTCGTCCACGAGTTATCTCGATAAAATCATCGAATCAGGCTTTGACGGGGTTTATCTTGATATTATCGATGCCTATGAATATTGGGGGCCAGACGGAGAGAGCGGGGAAGATAGAGAAACGGCTGAACAGGAAATGGTTGACTTCGTTGTTAAAATTTCCGAGTACGCCAAAGGTAAAAATTCGGACTTCAGCATATTTCCACAAAATGGCGCTGCGTTAGGGGCACACGAAGAGTATATTAATGCCGTAACAGGAATTGGACAGGAGGACATTTATTACGGTTATGACGGCGATGGGCAAAAAACGCCAAGAAATGTTACGAAAGAATTGGAAGGATATCTTGATGTCTTTATAGATGCAGGGAAACTTGTATTAACTATAGATTACCCCTTCGCATGTTCTGAAGATAAACCTTGTTTTAACAAGAAAACCAGGAAGAAAATAAATAATGCTTATAAGAAATCAAAGGAAAAGGGGTATATCCCGTACTGCACCGTTCGTAATCTGAACTACCTTACCATTAATCCCGGTCATCGACCTGAGTAGGATGGGTCTTTATTCTAGCAGATGAGAATGATGTGAACTAAAACTTTATTTCAAAGTTATAAATCCTTTATTCTTTACAAAGACACTGACTGGCTTATTTGTTTCTAAGAATTCGTCCA
>DBJWYX010000115.1:0-7665 GCA_052360825.1 Candidatus Wunengus sp. YC64 | reverse complement strand
TTTTTATTCATGCAACAAGCAATATCTTTCACAACTTCCCATAAAACTCCTCGATTTCTCCAATCCTGTTGAAAAGTCCAGGCATGAAGAGATTGTCTCCCTTGCCGAGAAAACGCTCAAGCTAAACAAAGAGATCACAAAAACCTCTGAAAATACCGATAAATGGTATTCCCTCAAAAAAGAAATAGAACAGACGGACAGATTGATAGACGAAATGATATATGCTTTATACGATATAAAAGAGGAGGAAAGAAAGATGATTGATAAATGACGAAACTATTTAAGATATCAAGGAGTTTAATAAAAATTGATGGAGGTGATATGTCCAATACTAATTTACCAGAAAATATTCAGCATTTATATGATGCAGGATATAAATTAAAAGAGAAAATAGTAAATTTTCTCGAAAGATGGCCTGTGAATGAGAAGAATGAGGCGATATACTGGACTAATACTAATGAGAACCATAAAAATGCTGTTTCTGATTTAACCAATGATACACAGATCTGGTTTAACTCTCTTAACATCAATGTCCTGCCTTATATCTTATATGATCGCGAGTATTTATATTACACAATGCGTCAAGTGGTAGCAGCAATCAAGAAACATAAATATAAACGGCCATATCCAGAAAGTGGACCAAAAACCGTAAGAATGGTAGACAATAGCGCCCGTGTTTGGTTACATGGAGTAGGGGATAACCGGGCTGATATAGACTACGAAACAACCCTGGATGAGGCCAAAAAAGATGCAGAGGAGGGAATGGATACGGCTTTATCTATAATTAAATCAATCCCTCCGTTAGAAACTACGGGACTATCAGCAAAGCAAAATTATACTCCTAACACTGCGTTTATCTTGATGTGGATGGATAAATCAAATCCAGGGCTCGATGATGTATGTAATGCTATCAAAGATATCTGTACTAAATTTGGCATACGTGCATTACGTGCAGACGATGTAGAACATCAAGATAAAATTACTGACGTTATTCTCCAGTACATTACTAATTCGGAATATTTGATTGCAGATCTCACGGGAGAAAGACCTAATGTTTACTATGAGGTAGGCTATGCACATGCAATTGGCAAACGTCCCATTCTCTATCGTAAACAAGGAACCAAATTACATTTTGACCTTTCAGTCCATAATATTCCCGAATACAAAAATATGACTGAACTGAAGGAGTTGCTTATTAAAAGGTTTGAGGCAATCACCGGGAGGAAAGTAGAAAATTGACAACAATAGGTTCAAAATTTACATTGTCTTACCCGAAAGTTTATAGTACTCTTTTATAAAACGATAGTAATTATACGAACATTGAAGATAATCAGGAGGCGTATCATGCAAAAAAGCATTAAAGAAAGGATAATTAGAGAAGTTGAAAAGATACCGGAGGACAAAATTGCGGAACTTTACGATGTCATTCATTTCTTTAGAATAGGGGTAGAAACCCAAAGAAAAATAGTTAAGGATAGTCGAGAAACCGCATTAAATTTTTTCGGCATATGGAAAAATATGTCTTATGAAGAAGCAACGGTATTAGACGAGATTCAATTAAGGCGTGAAAAGACATTCAGAAAAAGAACATTATGAGTAAGTATCTCTTGGATACCAATATCATATCTTCTTACCTCAGAGGAGATGAAACACTTAAAGAAAAAATCTCTGGTAACATTGATTTAATCGCCACTTCTATAATATCCTATTACGAAGTTATCAGTGGACTTCTGAGTATAAATGCAAACAAAAGAATTAACGAGTTCGAAATATTTTGCGAAATCGTTGAAATTGTCAATCTAGACAAATCAAGTATTAAGGCTTCCTGCCAAATCTATTCAGACCTAAAAAATTCAGGCAATTTAATAGACGACATAGATATCCTTCTTGCGGGTATTGCCATATCTCATAATTTTATCTTTGTTACCGACAACACAAAACATTTTAAGAGGATTAAGAATCTTAAAATAGAGAATTGGAAGTAATGGTTTTTTTGAAATAATATGTAGCACGGCTTCATTTTCAGAAGGTTTGAAATGGAAAAGGCATTAACCCGTGAAGAGATGAGGGAATTGGATCGAAAGGCCATTGAGGAATACAAAATTCCTGGGATTATCCTCATGGAGAATGCAGGAAGGAATGTGGCTGAAGAGATTTTACAAATGATAGACGACCCGCATCAAGCAAAAGTGGCGATTTTATGCGGAAAGGGGAATAACGGCGGTGATGGTTTTGTCGTAGCGCGACACCTTCATAACCACAGCATTCACGTGGATGTATTTCTCATTGCAAGGGTTTCCGATATTTTGAAAGACGGAGACGCTGGCACAAATTTACAAATACTCCTCACTATGAAAATTCCAGTGAATGAGATTTTCGATATCCCCGGTGTAAACAGTATTTTAAAGGAATTGCACAATTATACTATCCTGGCAGATGCCTTGTTTGGGACGGGACTTTCGGGGGATGTGCGTGAACCATTTAAAACACTCATTCATGGCGTCAATAACCTGAATAAACCAATTATATCTGTGGATATCCCATCGGGGCTCGACTGTAACACTGGTAAAATCTTAGGCGCTGCCATTAAAGCCACAAAAACCGTAACCTTTGCCATTGCAAAAAATGGGTTTTTCCTGAACGACGGACCGAGTTATACAGGAAAGGTTATTGTGTCGGATATCGGCATCCCTAGAGAACTGATTCCTTAATTTATACAGCCATTTTCAATAGTATGTGTTTTTTCCTGAATACTTTGTCATGTTCCATCAACTTGTCTATCCTTTCAAACAAAGCAGCCACCGTATCATTTGACCTTACAACCGTTGCGCAGACAGAGGCGGTAACGCGTATGATATCAGCTCCTATGGAAAAACCCGATTGTTCGACAAGTGCTCTAATCTTGTTTGCAACGCGATTCAGTTGATCTTCATTAACGTTTGCAGCGATTACCATGAAAGCATCGTCTTCCCATCGGCCAACCACATCGGTTGCCCGCACACTATTTTGCAACGTCTTTGCAATCATCCTTAATACATCATTCCCAATAGTACGCCCATACATCCCGTTTATTCGTTCAAACTCGTCTATGTCAATATAAATCACCCCGTATGCCCAGCCATACCTATGCATTACACCGACTACAGACCGGAGATTCATCTCCAATCCACGTTTCTTCATTAAACCCGTATGAGGATCAACCAGAGCGCATTTTTCCAGTTCTTCGATCTTGTGCGTGTACGCTGACTTGGAAGAATTATCGCAAAGTTCTTCAACAGCTCCAATAACTTGCCCAAGCGAATTTTTAATTGGTGACACACGCACTAAAATAGGCACCCGATGACCTTCCTTGTGATGAGCATACACCTCCATACTGTGCATGCATCCGTCATTAATTGATTTTACTGCCAGGCAATCTCCGCCGCATACACTAACACCCTGGTCATCAACATACTTCAAAACATTGCCTCGACAACATTGTCCCACTATCTCAGAACTTTTATAGCCCGTAAGCCTCTCCGCGCTTTTATTCCAGGATGAAATTACCCTTTCCTGGTCAACAACATATACTCCTGCAGACAAACTATCTAACAAATTTATGTATAAATCACCATTGTTCACGTCTTCCCCCTCCCTTTTTGTATAATTGTTCTTAACTCCGTTTGCTATTCTTAATTATCGGAATTATAAGGAAATAATTTAGTAAATATTTAAGAAAAGAGATTGGAAAATGAGATATGAAACTTCTGGCAGATAAACTTATAAAAAAGTCGATGTGACGTTTTTAGGATAGCAATATTGTGGTTACATCAGGCTGGGAAAAAGCGCTAAATAATGGCTGGGGAACTAGGATTCGAACCTAGACGAAATGATCCAGAATCATTTGTGCTACCGTTACACTATTCCCCAGTAGCTGATAAGTCGTATTTGCAATGACGCATAATTTTGCCTTATGCGTCATTTATACGATGCTGATCACAGAGATGTGAAAAGAGGAATTATTTTAAAACTATTCGGAACACAGATGTCACAAATTATCTGTGTCCAAAATCTATGGTGACATAATACAAAATCTTTTTCAGCTAGTCAAGCGTATAGATGTTTATTTGTAACTAAATCTCCAATGTATCAAACTACGATGGCTTTTTGCCGACATGGATAGTAACAATTCCCATCGTTCTTGAATATATTTTCACATCCTCAAGCCCACAGGATTCCATGTGTTTCTTTAATCCTTGCCGATTAGGAAAGTTTAGCACCGATGACGGAAGATAAGAGTAAGCACTATACTTACTGCGTGAAATGAGCCTTCCAATGAAGGGTAGTATTTTTTTAAAGTAAAAATAATAGATTGCCTTAAATAGTGGATTCGTTGGTTGTGAAAATTCTAATATAACAACACGACCGCCCGGAACAGTTATCCGTACCATTTCCGCAATACCCGCACTTAAATCAGATACATTCCTGATCCCGAATGCCACGGCAGAGACTTGAAAATAATTGTCCCGAAAAGGCAGGTGCAAAGTATCTGCCCCAAGAACCTCTATTTTACCTGAAAGGTTCTTTTTCCTGAGTTTTTGATCTGCGAGTTTGATCATTTCAAGACAAAAATCGCTCCCGATAATCTTCCCACGTCCATTTAACATCTTGGAATACGCTATAGCCAGATCGCCAGTACCGGCGCAGACGTCCAACACTTTTGCATCCGGAGTGACATTACTCACCTTCACGGCAAACTTACGCCAACTCTTGTCGAAGTTAAAACTTAAAAGGGTGTTTAAAAGGTCGTATACCCTGGCAATCGAACCAAACATCTGCTGGATGTGTACGCCCTTTTTTGTTAATAATTCCGTTTGCGTAATCATAAATTAGATTCCGTATGTATTCCATTTCTTATTTACAAGATTTACAATTTCCGGTGACATCTTAATATCATCAGGCCACTCCCTTGTGAAACCTTCATCAGGCCACTTCTTGGTAGCGTCTATTCCCATCTTGGAGCCTATTTTTGGCAAGTCTGAGGCATGTTCCAGGGCATCCATCGGACCGTCGACAAAGGTAATGTCCCTGCGCGGATCAACATTATTTCCTACCCGCCACAATACTTCATCTACGTTTTGCACATTCACGTCTTTATCCACAACTACAATAATCTTCGTGAACATCATCTGCCCCATGCCCCAAATCCCATGCATGACCTTCTTCGCCTGGAATGGGTATCGTTTATCAATTGACAGAAAGGCAAAGTTGTGAAATACCCCGAAGAGTGGCAGGTTCATATCCACAATCTCAGGAATCATGAGTTTCAAAAGCGGCAGAAACAACCGTTCCGTAGCTTTTCCCATATAGCAATCTTCCATCGGCGGCTTGCCGACAATGGTGGTGGGATAGATCGGCTCCCTGCGCTGCGTAATGCAGGTTATATGGAACACGGGATAATAGTCTGCCAGTGAATAATAGCCTGTGTGGTCGCCAAACGGTCCTTCAATACGGGTTTCCTTCGGATCGACGTATCCTTCCAGCACGATCTCCGCATCCGCAGGCACCTCCATATCAATGGTCTTGCAGGCAACCATCTCCACATTCTTCTTTCGCAAAAAACCAGCAAAGACCATTTCGTCTACCTCGGGTGGAACGGGCGCCGTAGCCGCATAGGTAATCGCCGGATCGCAGCCAAGCGCCACAGCTACCGGCATGCGTTTGTTTTCACGCTGATAATCACGATAGTGTCGGGCGCCATCATGATGAATGTGCCAGTGCATACCTGTTGTCCTGTCGTCATAGACATGCAACCGATACATACCGGCATTTCGATTTCCCGTCTTCAAATTTCTCGTAAAAACCAAAGGCAAAGTAATAAACTTGCCGCCATCGCCTGGCCAGCACTTTATGATGGGTATTCTTGAAAGGGATGGCTCTGTTTCAAAAACCACCTCCTGACACGGCGCATGTCTAATGGACTTTGGGGGAAATTTTGACATCGTCATCAACATGTGGGGAATGAATTTGATCTTGTCTATAAAGGTTGATGGCATTTCAGGCTTTACCAGTCTCTCAATCTCCTGAGCAATTTCATCCACATGCTTAACGTTGAGCGCCATGGCCATGCGTTCATAAGAGCCAAATGCGTTGATGAGTACCGGCATTGAATAGCCTTTTACGTTTTCAAAGAGGAGCGCAGGCCCATATGCCTTGGAGACACGATCGGTAATTTCCGTTATCTCTAATTCTGCAGAAGCTTCGGTCTTGATACGCCTGAGTTGTCCCGATTCTTCAAGTTTTTTTATAAACTCCGACAGGTCTTGATATGCCATAGTACATACAAGGTTAGAAACGAGATGCTAGAAGTCAGAAACAAGAAATAAACACAATAACAGAATTCTTCCTCGCATTCTGTCACATGAACATTTTACTAATTTTCATTGAAAAGTCAGGTATTAAAATACCGTATTATAACAAAAAAAACAAATGATATTTATTATCCCTATGTTATAATTATCATTAAAAATTCCCTATTGGTATTTGTTTCGGATTTCGATATTCGATTTTTGGGTTTCGGTTAAATCAATCAGAATAGAAAAAAGATTGCTTTGCTTATAGCTCGCAATGGTAATATAAAAAAGCAGCATCCTTCCAAGGAGGTTAAAAAGCCTTGAACAGGCAATAACCTTTTGTGATATTAAATATCATAAAGGCTTTAGACCATCAATAAAGATGGTAAGTCTTTAAACCTTAGGAAGGAGGCTGTATGACAAAGTATATAGGATTAGATGCCCATTCGTCAACATGTACATTCAATGTGACGGATGAAAGAGGGAGGGAAGTAGACAGCACTACGATTGAGAGCAATGGCAGGCTTTTGGTGGAGTATTTGAGGGGTATAGAGGGAGTTAAGAAGCTGACGTTTGAAGAGTGTGAATTAAGCAACTGGCTGTATGAGATATTGAGACCAGAAGTAGATGAGTTGATCGTATGCAATCCTGTAGCAAACAAGGATTACCAGAAGGTTAAGACGGACAAGATGGATGCCAGGAAGCTATCGAAGCTCTTGCGTGGAGGTTTTCTGATATCCGTGTATCATGATGGTTCAAAGAGGGAGAGGTTCAGGAGTTTAATGTCAGGGTATCAGGATTTGATTGAAGAAGGAGTGAGGCTGAAGAACAGATACAAATCCTTATTTCGGAAAAGTGGGAAGAAAGTGAAAGGAGAATCGTTATATAACGATGAGAGTTTTCTTGAGGGATTAGAGCGAACGGACTTTAAATTTATTGGCACGCAGATATATCAGCTTTTAGAGAAGATGGAGGGAAGCAGACAGGAATATGTAAAAGAGATACTTCGATGTAGTAAGGGATTTAAAGAGATAAAATATCTCAAGAGCATTCCTGGCATAGGGAGTATACAGGCGGCGAAGATAGTATCACAGGTAATAGACCCGGAGAGGTTTAGCAGTAAGTACAAATATTACAGCTACTGTGGGTTGGTGAGGCATAAGAGGATAAGTGACGGGAGGGGATATGGGAGTGAGAAGATTTGGGGCAATCGGATATTAAAATGCGTATACAAGATGGCTGGACATTCGGTATTGAAAGGTAAGAGCGGTTTAAGGAACTATTACGATACCTTACGGTTGAAAGGTATCAGTCATGATAATGCCTATAATGC
>DBJWYX010000114.1:0-7683 GCA_052360825.1 Candidatus Wunengus sp. YC64 | reverse complement strand
TGCGCCATAACACTAGTAAGACATCGGTTTATTTCTTCAGGGAAAGGATGGTATTTTTTGTGTGAACGTAATCCCGCTTCCACGTGCCCTACGGGAATATGTTTGTAATAGGCCGCCAGCGATGCGGCGAAAACAGTAGTGGTGTCCCCTTGTACTAAAACCAGGTCAGGCTGCTCCGTTTCATAAATCGATTCTATGTTCTTTAATACTTTGCAGGTAATGTCAGACAGTCCTTGTCCCGCAGCCATGATATTCATATCGTAATCTGGCTTGATGGCAAAAACATTCAGAACGCTGTCAAGCATCTGACGATGCTGAGCAGTAACGGCAACGACACTTTTCAGTGAGTCTGAATGGCGTTGCAGCTCTTTAATTACAGGAGCAAGTTTTATTGCCTCAGGACGCGTGCCAAATACGCACATTACTTTATACATATGTTTTTTTAAAGTTAACTAAATCCATTGAAGTAACTTTAATCTGTGAAGTTTCGATTCAGGACATACTATATAGTTAATAGCTTGCCCACGTAATGAATCTGCTTCTTCTCCCTGTATGGTGAATATCCTATAATTATTTTTTTTAAATGTATTAAAATCAAACCCACCATGTTCTGCGGGAACAAAACCGGGATATTCAGAGTACCGGTAACACGTGTGTTCATGCATTTCTATTTGCCAGATTGGCTTAACTTCTTCTAAAAATCTTCTCATTGTCTTCAAGACTATACTTTCCATTCCTTCTATATCCATTTTGATGAAATCAGGATCTTTTACATTGTTTTCTGATACATAATCGTCTAACCTAACGTATTTGATAAGTTGCACGGGATGTTGTGTGCCAATACAATCATTAAACCTGGTATTACATGTTTTGTTTAATTCATGTAATGCTACTTTATGAACAGTTATAGCTCTGAGAGGCGCGCAGTTTTCTTCTAATCTGTCATAACAGAGTGGAGATCCCTCAAAGGCATGCACAATCCCGCCTAATATAGCAAGCGGTATAGAAGTAGTTCCTATATGCGCGCCAATATCATAGACAGTATCGCCTGGATCAAAACATTTTTCCCAAACATTCCAGTATATTTCCTGCAAAGCATTCTTTCTAATAAGATCGTCAATGCCTCCATCTGCTAATGCCGGAAAAGGGTATTGAATAGTGTTAAAATCAACGTAGGGCATTTTAAGTCCTCCTTGCAATTATATAGTTTCTATATATTCCCAAAATTCTTCAGAAGACCTCTCATAAGCAGAGGGATTTTTCATATCTAACGATTTCCAGCTTGCAGCCCCGACCATGTCATTTAAAATCAGATTACAACCACACAATGCGGCCTGATTGACCACCAATCCGTTTGGTTCCGGCCATCTGGGCAAATGTACATAATTCTTTACCCGGCTAAAGAAATGGGGCATGTCTTCGTACGGTATTTTCCCGATAACTCTTCCATATCCTTCTTTTCCTGCCAGTTGAGGATTATTAGAGCCGAATAATACGATATTGCCGTCGGGGAATTTATGCTTTATGTTGAAATACCCTTTTGGCTCTCCCATTGCGCCACAGGATGCGTATTCGATGTCTCTGGGAGTTCCTTTATCTACAAAATGGTTTGTATCAACGATCGGTTTAATTAAATACGTATTACCGATAATTTCCTTGCTGTATAATTTAATAAAGGTATCGCGCTGCAGTGGGCTTAAAAAACAATTAACAAGGGCATGTTTAAACAGGGGGGATGTTAAAGGAGCGGTGCATTTTCCATCGTACCAGGGGCCGGGGAGTTCCCGGTGATTGAAATAATCCTCTTTTGAAATTACGCATTGACCATCGGTTCCGCGATCTCCATTACACGGGAGGGCTGCCAGAAAGCAAGCATTGCTGTATCCGCATTGTCCGGTGATATATTTTCCTCTAAGTAATATGTTCTCCAAAAAACGGAGGTCAAACTGTGGAGAACCGGGACAATTCCAAAAATCAAACACGATGTCTAAATCCGCTTTCGAATCGTAGTCAAAACAATTCGGCGCCATGGAAGAAAAGGAAAAGATGTGCCCCCGTTTTTTCCCTTCATCCACCAGGCCTCTTGTGTATTGCTCACCGCCTCCATAAAAGTGATAGGGATGCAGATAACTTACAAAATTGATTTTCATGTTATTCTTTCTCCAGGAGTTTATTTGCAGTGAATTCAGCCAATTTCCATGGGTCTAATTCATAGCATGCATGATTGCATTTCTTCGATCTGTCCTCGGTATTCATAATTCTGGAAAACAGATGACATTGAAACCGGCATTCCTGATGAAGCGAAGGATCAAATGTCCCATTTGCCTGCATGAGATAGAACTCGGGCGCATTACATTCGTAAGCCTGGAACAATACGTATTTTTTGTCGATTGCATTGAAGATATGATGAACCCCGCCATCGCTCAACACTCCAATATCCATTTCGTTTAAAACAGCCGCAAATTCCCGGATATGTGGCGTATGTGGGATGTAATAATCTCCGATATGATAATTGATTGGGTTTCCAACCTCAAAGACGGTTACATCACCCAGAAGTGTTTTCAGTCTTTCTACAAATTGACTCCATGATTCTTTAGAGTATCTTAATGGTGAACAACCTGTGCGCTTTTCAGAAGGTCTCCTTTCACTTACCACTATGCATACCTTATATCGACTCGTGCATCCGTCCATACACTCTTTTGCCACTTTTATATCATCATTTGTAAGATATAGCTTTGGTAAGGTGTCTGTTGTATCTAAAGGGTGAAAATTATTTTGAAACAGGTAATTACAAATAATTATGTTCTTATCAGAAGCATTGATCATCTGGTTAAGGTTGTTATCCTGTCTCAAAAAATCAAAAAGCTCTGGGTGCCAGTCAGGCCATATTGAAACAAAATCCCTCTGTTTTTGAATACTCTGTTGCCAGTAAGTCGTATCGTTTATTTCTTCACAAAAGGGACTTCTTACTTTATGAACAAAGGGATTGGTTTCGTAAATCTGCGATAAAAAATCATCACAAACCACAGTTATTGTTTTATCTGGAAACCTCTTTTTTATAGGGGAAATCAGAGACGCAGAAAGGATCGAGTCCCCTATATTGTTGGGGAACAGCCACCGGGGAATGTAATAGATTATTTCATTTCCATTTGACCTTTTCGGTGTGTAGTTATTTTCCGTGCAATTACTCGAATCGCTATGCAAAAACATGCGCCGTACTGCTCTATGGAATTCTTCAGCATCGTGAGTAACATTCCCTGATTCATCGTACAGCATGCCAAGCATTGACCCATTCCATAACTGCCTCGAAGGTTTTTTCCCTATGGTAATTTGGTTCTCGTTTTGCTGATTTAGCTTTGGAAGATAAGTTGACATTGCCCGTATAATTTCTTCTGCCCGGTGAGTATAGGTATGGCGTGCTAATGCCTCCGCATAGCCTCGCATAGCAATCGTATCCCGCTCTTTTGTGTGATCTAAATAGTATTTTACTTTGTCGCAGAGTTCGTCAAATGTCTCAAACTCCACAAGGTGCTCACAGGTAAAGGGATTTTCTTCCGAAAGCCGTTCGGTGAGAAGAAACGATCCACAGCCAAGCGTTTCAAAGACACGGGTCTCCGTGTCTTCGTGATCTTCGGCATGAATGTTCAATACTATCTTGCTTCTGTTAAATAACTGGACAAGCTCCCTGCCAAAGGCGTTTGCAATCGTCACATTGAAGTTGGACTGGAGTTTCTCTAATAGTATTTTTCTTCGTTGTGTTATTGAACCCACAAAGAGGATATCGATATCTCGCTTTATGTCAGAATTCATTCTATGAATGGTTTCATCAAATCCACTGAGCAGAATAGAGCATCTATCTCGTTTGACCCAACCGTGTGATACTGCAGTCTCGATACACCTTTTGGTACGGAAAAAGATATAGTCAAACAGCCCGGATGAAAGCAATCTGTCTTGATCCCTGCAACGGCTTACAAGTTCACTTGCCCAAAAAAATCTGGGAACCCGAACAGACTCAATCAGGTCGATAGGAAAATAATCGCCTCTTTGCAATAGGAAAACGTCGTGCTCAGGCAATTCACTGAATAAACCGTGCAGTTTATCACGGTGTTTTCGGTAATCAATGCAGTGTGTGGTATGTCCAAGGTTACGAAATCCCTTATCTACAAAAACCTCCGCTCCCCATCCAGCGTTGCATTCAATTACATTGACATATAGTATCTTCATCTTTAAGCGCTGTATGAAAAGTAGGAATATGGGGTTTCGATACGGTTTTTATGCTGATATACGGGTGTTCAGACCGGACAACATGTATTATTTCATTTATCCTTTTGCTTAAATCATGGCAGGTATTAACACTATTCCGTGCATTTTGCTGCATTTTATGAACTAACTCCGGATTCTTAGCTAAAGAATACATTTTGAAAGCCAGATCATTTACATCTACAATTTCCTCTGGAAAGGAGATTCCATCCCCTCTGGTGACCCTTTCTGCGACTTTGACCAGCAGGCCATTATAGTCATTCTGTACAAATTCATTCATTGGTGGCGCGTCAGTGGCAATGGTTGGAAGCTCACATGCCATTCCTTCCAGTAAGGGCAGTCCCAGCCCTTCCAGTTTGGAAGGAAAAATAAGGATACGGCCTTTATGATAAAGACCTGGCGCTGGAACAGTTTCAACATGATAGGTTATACGCGGATTATTATTCACGATATTCACCACTTCGGGAGGAAGTTTTTCCAGTTCGGTCTGCGCATGGACAAAGAGGGTAGCATCAGACAAATGACGGGATACCGCTTCAAATGCAAGGGTGACAGCGGGCGTCATTTTGCGATAATTTATACCCAACCATCCGGCATTATGAAAAAATGTGTATTTCCCATCTCCATCGTCTCTTGGTTTAAAGAGGTCGGTGTCAATTCCCCAGCCTATATAATGGGCGTTACAAATACCATTAACCAGATTAAATGTTCTTTTTGTAGAACAAAGTACGGCATCGTAAAGACTCATGTAAGGTTTCCAATCTTCCTTATAATAATCGAGATAGGTTAATATCTTTGCTGAAGCTTTCGCTGCCATAACAAGATTCCAGTCGTACTCTTCGTTAAATATGACCATGTCGAGATTATTACCACGGATCCATTGGGTAAGGACATCGGGAGGGATTTGATAATCTGGATGGGTAGTTAGATTGGGAATGTCCCAATATCCTCGAACTTCCAGCTTGGGCTGGCCAAAGACCCCTCCCGTACGGGCAAAAACAAAGGTCTCATGGTTTTTCGAAATAACATCCCGCAGGGTTTTTGTCACATAAGATTGTCCGCGTTCAAACCAAATGCTTACAAAACCAATTTTTAGACGTTTATTGATAGAACCAGCCTCAGCAGATCGTTTGAAAGATTGTGCCTGTATCATCTGTAATTTTAGCTGGACTTTCTCCAGGTTGTTTTTAGCTTCTTTGTAATCTGGTTCAATTGATAAGGACTTTTCAAAATATTTTTTTGCTTCGTCAAACACGTTAATTGTGAAATACAAGACTCCTAAATTGTTAAAAGCCGATGCGTCACCGGGGTCTAATTCAATCGCCTTTTTCAGGCAGGTTATGGCATTATAAAATTGTTGAGTTTGGTGGTATATTACGGCTAGATTATAATAGGGGCTGATGAAAGAAGGGTCGGTTTCTATAGCCTTTTTATAAGCTTCAATAGCTTCTTCGCGGAGACCATTTTCCATAAGAAGTTCTGCTTCGTCGAGGTATTTTTGAGATGTAGCTATTGGCATAATAAGAATACTATGTGGAATAATAAGACGGTAAATAAATGGATGTTATCTTACAGTTACCCACAAAATAGCAATATCTATACCAAAACGAACCTGTATTTATGCCTAGGAATGTCAAGGTTTGCATCATTAGCATATTTTGAACGGACTATGTTCTTTAACTAAATATCCGCCATGAAAAAGCCAAATGTTTAGGGTTCAATCGAGGACAATTGAACCAGCAAATATAGGTGTGTGCACCGGGTGGATTGAAAATAATTGTTAAAAAAAGAGGGGGGTGTTTAAATATTAAACATTTTCGTATCTTATTATATTGAATATTTAAACAGTATGCGGGTGATTCTATTTCGTCAACAAACAACCGTTGCCTTATTTTTCATATACCACTCAATCATTTGCATGAGTCCTTCTTCGAGACTCGTCTTCGCCTTAAATCCAAATTCCTTTTCTGCCTTTGTCGTATCCAGTCTTCTTCTCGGCTGGCCGTCGGGTTTAGATGTGTCCCAGACAATGTTTCCTTTGAAATTTGTCAATTTTACAATGAGTTTTACCAATTCTTTTATAGAAATTTCAGAACCAGAGCCGAGGTTCACGGGATCGGTTTTATTATATTTTTCAGTTGCAAGAATAATCCCTTCTGCGGCATCCTCAACATAAAGAAATTCACGCGTAGGATTACCTGTTCCCCAGATGGTTATACAGGATTGCGATTCAGAAATTGCCAGTTGCGCAGAATTTATGTTGCTCTCGATGCATTTCCGTATAATAGCAGGGATAACGTGTGAATTTTCTAAATCAAAATTCTCCCTCGGACCATAAAGATTCACGGGTAACAGATAAATAGTATTAAAATCATATTGTTGTTTGTACGCTTGTGCTTGTACCAAAAGCATCTTCTTTGCCATGCCATAAGGGGCATTGGTTTCTTCCGGATACCCGTCCCACAAATTTACTTCTTTAAATGGCACGGGGGTAAATTTTGGATAAGCGCAAATTGTTCCTATTGCAACAAATTTTTCAATCCCAAACACTCTTCCTTGTTCCATCATTTGGATGCCCATCATAGCATTATCATAAAAGAACTTTCCTGGACTATTCCTGTTTGCGCCAATTCCACCGACTTTTGCCGCTAAATGAATTACAATGTCAGGTTTTGTTTCCTGATAAACCCTTTTGCATGCATCGTTATCCACCAGATCGTAATCTTTACTTCGAGGAACTGATATGTTTTTACAGCCCTTTTCCTTCAACTTTTCAACGACAAAAGAGCCAAGAAACCCTGCTCCTCCTGTTACGAGAATTCTTCTTGTATTCCAAAAACTCATGAAATAATAAATCCTCAATATGTAGGACAAGCGTCCCCGCTTGTCATCATGATGTCAGGCGAGGACGCCTGACCTACCAACGAATCTTACTGTTTATCCAGGTTATACCTTTTTTGCGTATTATACTTATACCTTCACCCTTAGACTTTAGGCCTATTAATTCCGTATCGGAATCAATCATTATTTTGACCAGTTCTTTAAATACAATTTTTGGTTCCCACCCCAATTTCCCCTTTGCTTTTCCAGCATCTGCTAATAAAAAATCTACTTCCGTAGGCCTGAAATACTTGGGGTCTACTTCTATAAGAACTTCTCCCTCTTTTTTATCAAATGTTGGATATTGATGGCGACAGTCCAAAGATTTTATTATGCCTTTTTGATGAATTCCTTTGCCTTTCCATTCTATTTCAATCCCAACATAGTTGAAAGCAAGCTCCAGGAATTCTCTAACCGTATGACTCTCTCCGGTACCAATTATATAATCTTCGGGCATATCTTGTTGAAGCATTAACCATTGACACATTACATACTCTGGTGCAAACCCCCAATCTCTTTTTGCCTCCAGGTTTCCAAGGTATA
>DBJWYX010000113.1:0-7720 GCA_052360825.1 Candidatus Wunengus sp. YC64 | reverse complement strand
GGCTGGAGACGGCCTTTGTTCGCCTACAAATGCATGGATGATGGCGCCCGATTCGATCATAGTATGAAACTTGCTCTGGAGGAAGATCCGGGTAATCATGTCCACAGGCGCATCAGGACGCAGATGCACGCTGTTGGTGTAGTAGAATTCATCCCTTTCGATACTTCCCTTGACCATGTCAGCAGCCTCCGGATAATTCCTCACGTCGACCTTGGCAAGCCTTCTGCTGGCGCTTTCAGCAGGTGATTCCTCTAAGGAAAATTTTAATTTGTATTTCTTTCCTGCTTCCTTAACACGCGTATACATGTGAGAAACGACCCGCAGCCCCTGCTTAATCATATCATCGCCTTCATGCAACTCTCTCCCCGTCATAAATTGCAGGCATTCGTTCAGTCCCAGGATACCCACAATATAGGTTGAGGCCTCCAGATCAACATAAGGACGGCCATCCCTGGCCTTCTTGCCAATCTCCCAGAGGGGCATTTCAGGACTTGACATTAATTTTCCCACAAACTTCTTTTTCTGGATATGAGCCTTGACGGCAATTTCAATGCCTTTATCAATCTCTTTATACAACGCATCCCAATTGCCTTTTCCCGCTCTATAGGACGCCTGCGGGAGGTTAATGGTAATATTCTGGAACCCGCAGAAACGCATACTCTCTGGATGTTTGATCATGTAATTATCATCTATCGTTGTACGCAAACGGCAGCAGGCGGAAAGCGTAATCTCATCCCTATCAAAGATGAAATAAGGGACACCGTTTTCGCTGGCAATCTGACATGCGTATTCCAGGAGTTCGTACTGCTTGGGGTCGCTGAGGGTATCTTCATTGATATGGAAGTCACACTTCGGGAAGGCAAAGACGTGCCCATAACAATCCCCTTCACGCCATACGTCCAGCATGGCTAATGTGAATTGCCGGGCCGTTTCCTCATAATCGCCATAGGTTTTCCCTGTAGGTTTTCCACTGGGTCCAATAGCAGGAATGTTCCTTAAGTATCGCGGGATGCCTGTATGAACATTGAAATCTAAGAATAACGTCTGGCCTCCCCGGGAAAAAGAGCTCTGAGAGCAACTGAAAATAAGGTGCTGCGCCTCTTGTTTCATCTCTTTATAGCTCATGCCTTCCAGATAAGGGGCATACATGATGTTGACATATGCCACGCCAAGCGCACCCGCATAGTAGGCCTGCATGGAAGCCAAAAACGTGTTAAGATGCCCCGTCAGGGTACGCGCATGTTTTGCCGGAGCTGATTCTGTATCCAGATTCTGGAGTGACAATCCGTATTTTTTCAAATATTCAAGTGAGTGGGAAGAACAATATACCCGCGTCGGATAGCCCAGGTCGTGAATGTGCACCATCCCGTTCATGTGGGCATCTGCCACATCCTTTGAATATACTTCCTGGAGGGCATACTGCTTTAAGGTATTCTCGGCGATCGCAAGGTTGATAGCCTCAGGGTTATTTGTAGCAATATTGCTGTTTTCCTTATTTTTTGACATGATCAACTCTTCGAGGTCATACTTGGGCATACCGATTACCTGCTGTTTTTCAAGTTTCTTGTTAAACCCCCTCTCGAAGAGTTCATTATCTACCAGTTCTCGTATCAGCGCCGTCGAAATACGATTTAATCCGGAGGAAAAAACCCGCTGCTCTACGGCGCCCGCAATTTCTCCTGAGACCTCCTCTGACAGGTCGGCTTCCTTTTCCAGAGCCTCTGCAATCTTCCTTTTATCCCATGAAAACGTTTCGTCTTTTGTCTCTGTGTTTACCAGAAGGGAGACATCGGTCGTGTCGGCGCGTTTCTTGGTCTGTTTTCGCACACGAAGGGATTCACGACTCCTTGCCCTTTTATCACGATAGAGGATGTACGCCTTGGCCGTTTTGGCATGTCCGGTCTCAATGAGTATCTTTTCTACAATATCCTGGATGTCCTCAATACCCGGAGCCTGGCCTGAATATTTTTTTTCCAGAAACATGCTAACAACAACCGCCAGTTCATCTGCCAGGGCACGGTCTTCACCGCCTACCGCATGTGCCGCCTTGAAGATGGCATCGGCGATCTTTCTCTCATTAAAAGGTACCTTTCTTCCGTCACGCTTTAACACATATTCTATCGTTGCTGTTGTGTTCATGCCCCTTTTCCCCTCCGGTCTAATGTTGAAGAGATATACTGCGGGAGTTACTACCCCCATCGTTTTTTTTCTTCTTTACACCCGTCATTAACGGTTTAAGCTCATCAATAAATTCCGAAATATCCTTGAATTCTCTATACACCGACGCAAACCGCACATAAGCCACCATATCCAGCACCCTCAGCTTTTGCATCACCAGCGACCCTATAAAACTTGTAGTCACTTCACGGTCAAATTTGTTATAAATCTCCCTTTCGATTTCATTCACAATGTTTTCCAGGATATCTGTCGAGACGGGTCTTTTTTCACACGCCTTCAACAGCCCGCTCAGAATCTTCTTGCGTTCAAACGGCTCCCGCGTGCCGTCTTTTTTAACCACACGCAAGGGATTTTCTTCAATCCGCTCATAGGTCGTATAGCGACGACCGCAACTCAGACACTCCCGCCGGCGTTTAATACTCAAACCGTCTACCGACGTGCGCGAATTGATAACCTTATCATTGTCTACTTTACAGAAGAGACATTGCATAGAATTTGTGGCAAAAGGCTTGAAAAACTAACTATTTTCTCGATGCGGTATAACTTTGGAAATATTCTATATATTGATGGTTGGATATATATAGCATACAAGATATAGTCTGTCAAGCGGATTTTTGGAAAAACGGAAAACCCCCTTTATTTCAACAGTTTTCGGCAATGAAATATTAATAAAGGGAATGTAAATCCATGAATACTTTGCTGTACAACGTCGATATAATAGTACGGGAGCGCGTTTTACCTTCCTACCTTATTTTGTTTTTCAGGTATCGAGAACCTATAAAATCTTTTCGAGAAAAAGTCAAGACCATCAGCGTAGCTAATAGCTTGACTACGTTCTATTCAAGAAAAGGGAGATGAGTTCGCCAGCTTCAATTCACCTCTTATCTGCCTTCCTTTTGTTAAAGTTCATTAATGGTTAATCAACTTTGAATAAAGACTGAATCTTCATTAGTCCCCTTCTTCATCTGTGGAGGTGTCAACAATAACGCGCTGCGCCTCAAAGGTGTCAGTGAACTCATCAATTGGTTCCGCATCACCTGGGTTCAGCGGGTCTATGCCAGGACTATAGACATTCCCCTCAACAGTCCCTGTCACAGTTCGAAACGTTTTATCAAACTGCAAGCTGTAGCTGGCAACAGCCATGCCAAGGAAATTACCCGTTTCGAAATCATACGACAAATCGACTACCCTAGCTCGAATCTCACGAGGTCCAACACGTTTCCACACCCCTTGTTGGTTACTAAACCCACCACCGCCGGCCCCTCCGCTGAACTGGATTGACTGGATACTGCTCAAGTTGCCATCAGCAAAGATCGTCAAAATCCTGGAGATACCTGCGTCCGGTTCACGGGCCACTATGTAAGTGCCGGCAATCCGACTTCCGAATGCCTTGACGGCCTCCTTCCCTTTGGCTACTGCTAAAGCCGCTGACTTTTCGACCAAAGGACTAATTTGTTTCGCCTTTTTAGATTGTGGTTCTGGCGATACAGAAAATCCTAAGGAAGGAAATACAAACACTCCAAAAAGAACTAAGGCTCCGCTGTATAATGTTTTTATTCTCATTTAAATCTCCATAAATAGCAAATCTATTTATTAAATAGGCACGAAAACTAAATTTTATTGTTTGCATTCTTTTTTCGTATCATCAGGGTTACTATGACCATGTAGATCAGCACCCCCTGGAGCGAGAGGAGTAAGGCATCCAGGGTGTTTCCATTTCTCAATACCAGGGCGCCCAAACCAAGAGTAGCGGCGATGAAAAATATAAAGAAAACGGTTTGTTTCCTGGAAAATCCCAGCATTTCCAGGCGGTGATGGAGGTGGTCCTTTCCGGTAAAACTCAGCCATTCACCGAAATTGGATATTTGTTTATTTTTAACGCGCGTAACCGTGGTATAAAGCATATCGAAAATGAGTATTCCTAAAATGAGCACGGGCATTGCATAAGCCTTAATAGGCTCTTTCGCTCCCCATCCTCCCATAACCGTCAGACTTGCAAGCATGAATCCCATAAAGGTGCTGCCGCCGTCACCCAGAAAGATACTGGCAGTTTGCTTATATCTCAGATTGTACGGAAGAAATCCGAGACTGCTGCCCAGGAGCGCAATGGATAGATACATCAGATAATGCTGTCCTGACTGAATGGCAAGAAGTCCGATAAATAAGGAGCTTACGACAGTCAATCCTGTTGCCAGTCCGTCCATGCCGTCAAAAAAATTAAGGGAGTTGGTAATACCTAACACCCAAAGCATGGTGATCGTGATTTCAAACAAATATCCCCACCAGGTGTTTGGCAGGAAATCTGCAACTACGCCACATCGGATCATGATAAATGTGGCTATAATCTGAACGGCTAGCTTTAAAGTTGCAGGCAGTGATTTTATATCGTCAATAAGTCCCATAATGAAAACGATTGTTGCACCGATGGCGACACCCTTTAATTCCAGTGAATACACGTCGTTGTGGATAATGGTAATAGCAAATGCAGTATAAATCGCCACTCCCCCCATAAGCGGTGTGGCATTAGAATGAATCTTGCGCCCGCCCGGTTTGTCAACCACATTGAAACGAGCTGCAATTGCCCTTACAACGGGCGTGGCGACGTTTGCAATTATATAAGAAAATAAAAGGATATAAAGCCAGAGAAAGTGGTGGGACTGAAAGCTCTTTTGCACACCTGGAATAAGGAGAAAGACAAGGAGGGGAAAAATAATGAATGAATAAATACGGATTATCTGTTTAGTTTCCATAAAACTTTTCGCAGCGTATATGAATCTCAGAATCCTATACAATTTATGTTTTTGCTGGTTCAATCGTCCTCGATTGAACCGAAATGTTTTGGTTCAGGCTACAAGCTATGAACCAGCACATAACAGTGGCAGGAGAAAACTCCTGCCGCCACAATAACAACCAGCGTAAAGTAAAACAACAACGTTATGCCAAGCCTGCTACTGCATCTTTGACAAATTCAATAATGATATGTATGTTTTTTTCTGTAAGCGTCGGATAGATTGGAATCGATACGGCATTTTCCCACACACGATCCGTATTGGCGAAACCCGATAAATTCAAATACCGATGCAGTGGTTTAAATACAGGCCTTTCACAGTTTATACCTTTCTCCTTCGATAATTTCAAGAAGCTTTCTGCATCACGACGCAACGTAACGGTATAGCGATAATATATGTGTTTGCTGTCATTTTTATGACTCACAGGCAAAGAACAGAGATTTTTAAATTCATTATTGTACTTCCGGGCAATGCTTCTGCGTATTTCAATAAAGTGATTTAATTTTTTTAGTTGTGAAAGTCCCAGAGAGGCCTGGAAATCCGTCATTTTATAATTGTATCGTGTAACGTAGTTTTCCCTGTTGTCATAATCCCTTAAGTCCCTTATCTTCCCCAAAAATTCTTCTGAGTCTGATACAACCATACCTCCCTCACCGGTGGTAAGCATCTTGGTGGCATAAAAGGAAAAAATGGAAATGTTGCCGAACGACCCTGCCATCTTGTTTTTGTATGTAGCGCCGATAGATTGGGCACAATCTTCAATCACGGGAATACCCAGGGCCATGATTTCTTCCACATCTGCGGCGAGACCAAATGAGTGCGGCACAATAATGGCTTTAACCTGCGATCTCAATTTCCTTTTTAAATCTTCAACATCCATATTGAACGTATCCGGATGAGTATCAATCAAAAGAGGTACAGCGCCTACGTGATGAACGGCGTTCAGGACTGCCGTGCACACATAACTGGGCAGGGCAACTGTGTCTTTCCCGGTAATATCCAGCGCCAGCAACGCGAGGTGGAGGGCTGCCGTGCCTGAAGAGGTGGCAATACCGCCCTTCACGCCAATATAACCGGCAATTTCCCGTTCAAATTTTTCGACCGCACTGCCCTGTGCAATGTTTCCGGAATGGAGGACGCTTGAAACGGCCAGAATATCAGTTTCGTCGATAGTAGGTCTTGAATGTGGTATCATTAGAAATTTTATCTGCGGCGTATCTTCACAAATGATTCAAGTTTTAGATGCACGAAACATGAAGTCAGAAGCCAGACTCCAGAAGTCTTACCTCTTGCTTCTTACGTCTTGCGTCTTGCTTCTTATCAGTCTGAGGCTTTGCCTCACTAGATGGTGAGGAAGAGGCGCTCTGATACAAAACCTTCGGCATACCTCACCCTGCCTTGAATACCGCGGAAAGTTGCAGCAGCCTTCGCTATCTCAAGGATCGAAAGCCCCTCGATGTTTGTTTTGAGCACCTGAGATGCATGAGCGCTCAGGGCTGATAGTTTTTCATTTAATACAGCGCCGATATCAACAAATACATTGGGGGTAAAATTTTGTGTGGTTGGCCCTTCATAAAAAAGCACATTTTGAACGTAGCGCGTTGCTGATACCGCAGCCATTGCAAGATTTCTATGATCCTGGTGGGTGTCATCCGGATAAGTTACAAATATTAATTCGGGTTTGACACTGCGCAGTGTCTCCTCTATCTTAGAAATGAGTACTTTATCAACCGGAATCCGTGTATCAGGATAATTACTGAAAAAGACTTCTTTTGCCCGGAGTATTTTTGAGGCGTTCAATTGTTCCGTCCTTCGAACGCTGCCTATCCCTCCCGATTCCCCCTCTGTCACGATGAGTAAAAATACCGAGTGCCCTTTTCTGCCATACTGGATCAAAGAACCGCCGCAACCAAATTCAATATCGTCAGGATGAGCACCAATGGCCAATACATTCATAATCTATTCTGACTCCTTATGATTTCCAGGCTGCTGCGGCCATGATTAAACAACAGATCGACAATTGACATAAACGGTTCAAATGGTTCATGGAGCTGGGAGTATGCGGGGTGATGAAAGTCCTGGAATGTAACCTGTATATTTGCCTGAGCAAAGGTATCGGAATTCATGTATTTTGCGCCATCCTTACCTGATAGATACGTATCGGCCTGAACATGTTTGCAGATATCGACAAGCCGCTCGGTTGGTTCTTCGCGCAGCGCAAGGCGGGATGCCAGCACAATTTCTTTATTGATCCCCAATGCCCTGTTTAAATACTGAATGATATGCACATTGATTTCTACCAGGTTTTCCCAGTGGCTGGAGAATGTTTCTTCGAAAAACAACCGGTGTTCTTTGAAGAATGGGGCTTTTGAATAATTGTAAACCAGTGCATTCAAGTGTTTTCTTCGCCAGTCTGTTGTATTATTTATCTTCACGGCATCGATCTTCTCGGGATAATGATACAAGACGGGAACGGTAATCCACTGCCAGCCCTGCGAAGTCCTGATGCGATTTCGGTTCTGCCACTCATTTTTTTTGTACTGGACGTTATCCAACAGCACAAATACATCGGCACGGTCGAGCTTATCAAAGTAACCGATCCACGGCAAATATTGCGGCTGATGTATTGCTACAATCATTAATCGATGTATTTACACCTTAGCGGTGACGTGTTTTTCGGAATATACCAATGCCCCTGTCTTGCATGCCTCCACACAGGCCATGGTATCGAACCCCATGCAGTCATCACAATT
>DBJWYX010000112.1:0-7768 GCA_052360825.1 Candidatus Wunengus sp. YC64 | reverse complement strand
TTATCCGTTTTTGCAATGTCTTTAATATTCCGCTACTGACGCTGGTAGACGTCCCTGGATTTTTGCCGGGAGTTGCTCAGGAACGAGGAGGAATCATCCGTCATGGAGCGAAGATGTTATTTGCCTACGGCGCCGCAACGGTTCCAAAAATTACGGTAATTATGCGAAAGGCATACGGTGGCGCCTATCTGGCGATGTGCAGCCGCGACATGGGGGCGGACATGGTTTTTGCATGGCCAACGGCGGAGATTGCCGTGATGGGAGCTGAAGGGGCGGTTAAAATTATCTACCGGCATGAGATTGAAGCCGCTAAAGACCCAAAGGCGCGTGAAGCCGAACTTATTTCAGAATACCATGAGCGGTTTGCCTCGCCGTATCATGCTGCAGCCCATGCGTTGATCACAGACGTGATTGAACCCTCACGCACGCGGTCTGCCGTTGCGCTCGCTCTACGTACCACCCTTTCAAAACGTGAAACTCGTCCGCCAAAAAAACACGGGAATATTCCTTTATGATCTTCATCAATGAAGTTGTGCCGTTTGCCAGCCTACCGGCGTATCCGTCTTTTTTAGAAAATCTCCGTTTTCAAACGGTGGGTTTTATCATTGTGCTGGTAGCTCTGGGTTTATTGACGCTGGTTCTGATTTCAATCGGATGGCTCTTCAAAAAATGGGAAGCACAAAAGGCTGCATCTGCTGCCGGAGCAACCCCTGAAAAATCCCTGGCTCTGCGTCAGGAGGAAGACCCACACGAGATGTTAGCCGTCATTGCAGCGGCGGTATATTCGGCGATAGGAGAATCCCATAGAATCGTTTCCATTCGTCCTGTCATCAATGGCAAGATTATTGGGGAACTTTACTTGCAGGCATGGTCAATGGAAGGAAGACGTCAGCATTTCGCATCACATAAAATCCGTTAGCTATCAAGAGTGCCAATATGAAAAAGCTTAGAGTAACCGTAGCAGGAAAAGTATATGATGTGACGGTAGAAATCCTTGAAGAAGAAGGACAAGAAACTGTGCGTCCATCTCAACAAATTGCGCCTTCTTCTGCTCAGGAACCGGCGGTTCCCGTCACAATTTCTCCGGTTCACGCCGGGCATAAGGAAATTAAAAGCCCGCTATCGGGAAGAGTCGTAACCATTTCTGCACAGGTAGGACAGACCGTTAAAGAAGGAGATCAGTTGATGATCCTTGAGGCAATGAAAATGAATAACTACATTTACGCTCCCCATGGAGGCCGAATCTCCGCAATTCCCGTAAATGTCGGAGACGCGGTGGAAGAAGGCCAGGCGCTGTGTATCATTTTATAGTTTCCCTGTGTAAAAACTTCTTTTCCCCATTCCCCGCTCCCCGTTTCCACGAGGACGAGTTTTGCGAGGACGAGTTTGGTAATGACAAGTTTGTGTAAGTTTTTAAAAATGGTAAAGAGTGGCGAATGACGAATGACGAGTAAAACGTCACCCGTCACCTGACACACGCCACTTGTCTTATCTTCACCGCTTTGGTTGCGGCTAAGCCGCACTGTGGGATTTTCTTGTATGATTCAAAATTTTATCAACTTTCTGCATCTGACGGCACTCTACCTTGTTACGTGGAAAATGGTAGTGATGTGGGGCATAGTGCTTGTACTGCTTTACCTTGCCGTTTATAAGGGTTTCGAACCGCTCCTTCTTATTCCAATTGCTTTTGGCGCGCTCATTGCAAATTTACCGACGCAGGGCATGGTTAATCTTCCGGCACACGGACAGCCCGGCGGCCTTTACTATTACATCACGAAGGGAATTACCTGGGAGATATTTCCTCCATTAATTTTTCTGGGAGTCGGGGCGCTGACAGATTTTGGCCCATTGATTGCCAATCCCCGCACATTAATCCTGGGTGCGGCGGCACAACTGGGAATATTTGCCACATTCATTGGAGCATCCCTTCTCGGCTTTACTACTAGGCAGGCAGCTTCTATCGGGATCATCGGAGGCGCGGACGGCCCTACGGCAATTTTTATGTGCAACAAGCTTGCCCCGGAGCTGTTAGCGCCAATCGCAGTAGCCGCTTACAGCTATATGTCTCTCGTTCCCCTCATTCAGCCCCCCATCATGAGGTTATTGACGACAAAGCATGAAAGACGAATTCGAATGAAATCGCTGCGCAAAGTATCAAAACTGGAGAAACTTCTTTTTTGTTTGATCGTCACGGTTCTTTCTGTGCTCCTTGTTCCTGCTGCTTCGGCATTGATTGCCATGCTGATGCTCGGAAATTTTCTCCGTGAATGTGGTGTAACGGAGCGTTTATCAAATGCCGCTCAAAATGAGATCATAAATGTCACCACGATTTTCCTCGGCACCAGTATTGGCATTACCATGACGGGTGAGCGTTTCCTCAATGTGGAAACTCTAAAAATTATTTTTCTGGGAGTGATTGCCTTTGGGCTTTCAACGGCGGGAGGCGTCCTCATGGGCAAATTTATGAACTTCATGAGCCCAAAAAATCCTATTAATCCTTTAATTGGCGCTGCGGGAGTTTCGGCCGTGCCCATGTCGGCGCGTGTGGCGCAATTGGAAGGACAGAGAGAAGACCCGAACAATTATCTCCTTATGCATGCTATGGGGCCGAATGTTGCCGGAGTCATTGGCACCGCCGTTGTTGCCGGCTATTTTATCGCATGCTTAAGCAAATGAACATGAGTCAAAAGTCCGCAAAAGCGCATGAAATATTTCACCCTCCCTTAATCCCCCCCATCCCTTCGACTTCGCTCAGGACAGGCGAGGAAGGAAAAGCCCCCCCGCCCCCTGTGGGAGAGGGTTTGGGTGAGGGGTGTTTTCGCATCAACACTCTAGGGGGATGGTGTGTGCATCGGTATGACCGTGTCGGGTCAACAAATGATATAGCTCGCAGTTTGCCTCCCTGGCATGCCGTACGAGCCGATTCTCAAACATCCGGACGCGGAAGGCAGGGTAGGTTGTGGATATCTGATTATGGGGGTCTATGGCTTTCCATGGTTGTGCCAGTCGAGGGAGCAAGACACCGCTGGAAGGCATTGCCACTAGCGGCAGGATGGGCAATTCTTGACGTTATAAAAGGCTTGGGAGTCCAGGAAGCACGCCTCCGCTGGCCTAATGACATCATGGTCAACGACAGAAAGCTAGCCGGTATACTGGTCGAACAATTCCATGACAACCTGGCAGTAGTGGGCGTGGGAATCAACGTTTTCAACAGACCGGATTTGATAAATCGTGACTTAGCACAAAAAATCACACGGCTATCAGATCACATCAATCCAGCACCTTCCCTTGATGAATTGACCGGCATGATACTGAAAAATTTAGAGAACATTCACCGGCAAATGAAAACTGACGGATTCTCTGCCCTATTGAATATAATCAATACCTCATGGAGCACACCTCGCCGGGTGGCGCTTGAGTTTGACAGAGAAACCCAAGAGGGATTGTTTCTCGGAGTTGACGACCAGGGTGATCTTCTTATAGAAAATGATTCCGGTTATAAATACACGTATTCCCCTCACCGGGTCAAGCTGTTCAGGGAAGTTTATACTCAAGAATTTCAGATAATTACTTCATCCTCCTCCCCCTGTCCCCCTCATTGAGGGGGAGAAAGGGGGAGGGGGGAGGCTAGGTGGTGGTGAAGTAAAAAGTTAATCACCCTCCCCTAGCCCCTCCCATCAAGGGAGGGGGTTATTTGTACTATTGAGTAATTGCTAAGGGCAACCTAATTTAATTTTCAGGAATTTCAATCTTCTGGATTCCCCTCTAAAAAGAGGGGATAAAGGGGTGTGTAAGATTACTGCAACACACCCCCGGCCCCTCTTTCTAGAGGGGAGCATAAAAGTCGCTACCAAAGGCAGCCTAATTTAATGATAAATGACGAAACACCACTCTCCACAACGGACAAATACAATGGTCTGGAGGTTATTTCAAAGACGGAAGAACGTCTGGAACGGCTGCGCCGGAGGGCAGGATTCTACTTAGCCCCGCTGACATTTGGCGTTGTTTTCTTGCTTACCAGAGGAAGACTAACGCCCGAAGGCAGTCATCTGAGCGCAGTGCTGGCTTGCGTTATTGTATTATGGTTGACGGAATCGATCCCTCTTCCGGTAACCGCTCTGCTGGGGACTTGCCTGTGTATCGGACTTGGTATTGCAGATGCACGAACAACGCTCGCGCCATTTGCAGACCCCATTATATTCCTGTTTATTGGCGGGTTTATTCTTGCCCAGGCAATGATGATTCATCGTCTCGACCGGCGTTTTGCACTCGCCATTCTTTCCCTCCGGTGGGCAAATGGGAATCAGGCCCGCCTACTGGCAGCTTTTGGAGGGATAACGGCAGTAGCATCCATGTGGGTCAGCAACTCAGCGGCAACGGCAATGATGATGCCCATAGCTCTGGGTATCCTTCGGGCAATCGGGGATATGCGCCTGACAGACCACGACCTGTCCAAAATCTCAGGCAAATTGCCTAAAGGGTCGTTCGCAACAGGCATGATGCTCATGGTAGCATTTTCGGCGTCGGTGGGCGGCATCAGCACCCCCATAGGCACGCCTACCAACCTTATCGGTATCGGACTGATCAAAAAGCTGACTGGTATGGACATCAACTTTTTTCAGTGGATGACCATCGGAATGCCCCTGTGTGCAGTCATGTATGGCGTGCTGTTTGTGCTGCTTTACCGGCTGCATCGTGAAAAGATACCGGGAAACACCGACATCTCACATGCACAATTACAACAATACCTCCGGAAGGAACGAATGTCCCTTGGCGGGTGGACTCATGGACAGATAAATACGTTGATTGCCTTTGGAGTCGCAGTCGCTTTGTGGATTACGCCTGGATTGCTTGCTATTGTCCTTGGAAAAGAACACACGTTGTTCAAGCTTGTCAGTGAAAATCTCCATGAGGGCATGGTCGCACTCATCGCAGCATGTATCCTTTTTATCCTGCCAACCGACCGTCGACAGGGAAAATTCACCCTCACCTGGCAGGAAGCGGTACAGATTGACTGGGGAACCATACTCCTGATGGGAGGCGGAATGAGTCTGGGAGGGTTGCTGTTTTCAACAGGAGTTGCTACAGCCATCGGAGAGGGCATTACGAATTTTACCGGGGCGCAATCGTTGTGGGGATTGACCGCAGTATCAATCGCGCTGGCGATTATCGTGAGTGAAACGACGTCAAATGTAGCATCGTCGAACATGGTTATCCCTGTTGTTATTGCGCTTGCCAGGGCGGCAGATATCAACCCGATCCCGCCTGCGCTGGGCGCATGCCTTGGCGCCAGTTACGGTTTTATGCTACCCGTCTCCACACCTCCCAATGCAATCGTTTACGGGACGGGACTGGTTCCTATCCCTAAAATGGTACGCGCCGGATTTATCTTCGACCTGTGCGGTTTCTCCATCATTTGGTTATACTTGCGGTTGCTCTGTCCCTTGATGGGGTGGGGGTAAAATTTGATGAATAAACAACTAAGTCATTTTAAAGGAAGACCATATATGGCAAAAAGTATTACGATAAGCGACTACCTTATAAATAAGTTATATGAAGCCGGTGTCCGCCACGTATTTGGCATACCGGGCGATTTTGTCTTAAAGTTTTTTAAAAAACTTGAAGAAAGCAAGCTGAAGCTGGTAAACGTCTGTGATGAACAGGGCGCGGGCTATGCAGCCGATGCGTATGCACGGGTAAACGGACTTGGTGTTGTATGCGTTACCTATTGTGTAGGCGGGCTGAAGGTTGCCAACACGACCGCGCAGGCGTATGCAGAGGAGTCACCGGTTGTCGTTATAAGCGGCGCTCCCGGTATCAGGGAACGCGAGAAGAATCCACTCCTTCACCATAAGGTAAAAGACTTTGATACACAGAAGAAAATCTTTGAGCAACTCACCGTTGCATCCACGGTAATTGACGATCCACAAACGGCCTTTGAAGAGATTGATCGTGTGTTACATGCGGTAATGCAGCAGAAGCGTCCCGGGTATATTGAGATCCCCCGCGATATGGTGCTTGAAAAGGGAATATTACGGCATCGATCCAATGTTACGCAAGTACAGGTGGACAGAGACGCCTTACAGGAAGCAATAGAAGAATCTACTGCCATGATAAATGCAGCCAAAAAGCCCGTTGTTATCGCGGGCGTAGAGATCCAGCGTTTTGGCCTGCAGGAACTGCTCCTTGAATTTATTGAGAAAACAAAAATACCCACTGCTTCTACACTTTTAGGGAAATCGGTAATCTCAGAACGTCACCCTTCTTTCATCGGAGTTTATGAAGGAGCGATAGGCAGGCAAGACGTTCTTCAACGTGTAGAGTCTGCCGACTGTCTCATCCTTTTGGGCGCACTTTTGACGGATATAGACCTCGGGCTATTTACTGCCAGGCTGAATCAAAAAATTACCATATATGCCGCCAGCGAAAAGGTATCGATACGATACCACCAGTATGATGGAGTTGACCTAAAATCCTTTATGCAGGCATTGGTTAATGCTGATATTCATCAGCATACCACCGATAGGGTTTCCCCTGCTCAGGTTACCGGGACGTTCGTGCCGAAACGAAATACAAAGATCACCGTTAAAAGGCTCTTTGAGAAACTGAATACCGTTATTACTGACGATACGGTTGTTATTGCAGACGTAGGTGACGCCCTCTTTGGGGCGGCTGACCTGTGTATTCACTCAAAGACGGAGTTTTTATCCCCGGCCTATTACGCATCCCTCGGTTTTTCAGTGCCTGCATCCATCGGGGTCCAGATGGCGAATCCGGCGTTGAGGCCGCTGGTTATTGTGGGAGACGGGGCTTTCCAGATGACAGGCATGGAACTTACCACGGTCGCCCGCTACAAGCTCAATCCCATCATTGTGTTGCTGAACAACAACGGATATGGGACAGAACGGCCTATCCTGGATGGTTCATTTAATGACATTCATTCATGGAATTACAGCAAGATTCCTGAAATATTAGGCTGTGGATACGGATTTGTGGTAGAAACGGAAGAAGAATTCGATGATGCCATCACCAAGGCGTGGCGACAGAAAGACAGCTTCAATATTATCGAAGTCAAACTGGACAATTACGACTTCTCGCCCGCCCTTATCCGCATGACTTCCTGCATGGCCAAACAGGTCAGAAAATAACGGTTGAATGTAGCGCGAACTTCAGTTCGCACTACAACTGCAAGTAGGCCTTCAGCAACTTTAACGACTGCCCACGAAATACACGAAAGGTCAAAAACTTTTTTTAATCCTGTTTTGAAATTATCGGTTAATCCTTTGTAATCAAGAGACAGCAAGTTCTCTAACATGGGTGATGTCCCTTTTACTAACTGCTCGTATTTGAGATGAAAGCAAAGTTACAACAGCAACTGTTCCACCGTCAAGTGTCATAAATTCGACTTCAAAGGCTTCACCTTGACGATGAATATGAACAACCGTACCGACATCACCAGCCTGTAAACCATCCTCCGGTAAATCTTTCAACAAAACAATTCGATCATGCTCTTTTATCATGGTTTTCCTCCTATTTTGGGTGTGCAGTAATCAATCTTGGTGTTGTAGACTGTTTTTCTATTATCCAAACAGTCCTTACATATGGATTGCGGCTATCTGGTGTTTCTAACAATCCATCTACACTATAACGCGTGCCATATTCAGATTCAACAACTTTTGTCACATTATAGGTTGCCCCATGCCTCCCCCTGTCCCCCATAAGCGCTAAGTTAAAATTACGGATTAATTTAACCATGTAATGAATAACG
>DBJWYX010000111.1:0-7870 GCA_052360825.1 Candidatus Wunengus sp. YC64 | reverse complement strand
AAGGATGATAATACAAAAATAAAGAAGAATGCAAGCTTTTTTCGGTTTTGCTGGGAAAGAACGAAGGCGAATCTTTCCATCTGGCGACACCAGTCCTAACTATTGATCTTGGGAACTAGAAGGGGTTGTGCCGTAATCATTTCATATTAAGATAACTACTCTACCAATTCCCCAAATAGATAAAAAATTCTCTTTTGATCCATGTTAAAATTATGTTGAAGATACTGCAATAGATAGGTAAGATTATTATTTAACAAAGTTATGGAAGAATTACGAGAAAAATTTGTTGTTGATGAGTAATGGAGTTTCTACAGGAGGTATTATGTTGAAGGTAAAAGTCACTTCTAAAGGCCAAGTAACTATTCCCAAAGAAATCAGAGATAAACTTGGTATTCGTCCAGGAGAAGGCTTAGCCTTTGAAGAAAAAAATGGCGTATTCTATATTAAAAAATCTTTGAAAAAATCTCCTTTCGATAAGTGGGTAGGCAGGTTAAAAAAATATAAAGGGCAAAGAACCGATGAAATAATTAAGGACATGAGAGGAACGTGATAACCGCAGTAGACACCAATATATTCCTTGATATACTTATCCCCGATGAAAATCATTACTTCAATTCAAAAAACTTGCTTGATAAGCATGTCGAAAGAGGACAACTAATCATAAGTGAGATTGTATATGCTGAACTTGCCTCTCTGTTTTCATCTGAAAAAGAGATGAGAGCTTTTCTTTCTGATACTGGAACAAAACTTACTCCGTCTAGTGAAAAGGCATTATGTATTGCAGGTAACAGATGGAATGAGTATGCAAAAGACAAGAAACGCTCTTTACAATGCCCTCGATGTGGGAAAGGAATAACCGTTACATGTCAGCATTGCCATTCTTCTATTACATTTAGGCAGCGAATTCTCAGTGATTTTATTATAGGCGCTCATGCCCTTGTACATGCCGATTTGCTTCTTTCAAGAGATCGCGGATTTTATAAGACATATTTTAAAGATTTAAGAATTGGTTGAACTTATATGAATTTAAAATCCTATAGTATGATTTAACCATAATACAATAAATCCATACTGTTTTCTTTCCACCGATTTAATATAACAAATGCCACGTGAGTTAATTTCTAAATTATCTTATACCCGTTATGCGGTATTTGTGCTAATTCTGTGCTAAAATCAATCTAAAAGGATAGAATTAATCGAAATGAACAGAATTGATATAACGCCATCAATGCCTTAATTTTCAAGGTAAAACAGGAAACCAGCCCAATATCAAGGACTTAAGAATTTTTAATATTTCACATTTGCAACTTGAACCCACCTTTTAGAACTACGATCGACTCTCATTTTAGCTTTGGCTTTGAAGAAATGGTGTCAAGTTAGAAAGTCCCCTCTTGGGAGGGGTTAGGGGTGGGTTCCTTTCCCCGTTTTCACGAGGACAAGTTTACAACCCCCTAGCCCCCTTTTCTAAGGGGGACTTTTATGCTTCATACCGCCCTGTAACCCGCATAAATAAAATGAAAATTCCTATACAATCAAGTTACAAACCCTCACGAGGGATCTTAGATTTTTATAATATCTGTGCAATCGTTCGACTGAGCGCTCACGACGAAGTCTGCGAAATCTGTGGTTTCAAGTTTTTGAAGCTTTGATAAGGGCATTGAATAAGGCCAGGTGGTGTGGTGAATCTGTCATGCGTTCGGGATGCCACTGGACGCCCACAAGAAATGGGTAATTCCTCCATTCGATGGCTTCAATAATGCCATCCTCAGTATAGGCTGTGTCCTTCAAACCATTACCCAGCCTTTTAATTGCCTGGTGATGTGTACTATTGGTTTCGATACAATCTACCCCAATAATCTGATAAAGGAGAGAGTTTTTTTCAATAGTTATTGTATGGGTGCAGCGCTCGTTTTTTGAATCCTTATGAATTATGGGTGTTTTGACTTCAGACGGAATGTCCTGTATTAAAGAACCACCCAGTGCGACGTTTACAAGCTGCGTACCATAACATATAGCCAGAATGGGCTTTTTCATCTGGATGGCTGTCCCTACTAAAGTAAAATCGGAGATGTCCTTATCGGGATGGACACATACGGTCTTCTCATGCCTTTCTTCACCATAACGTTGAGGTGGAACGTCATTTCCTCCGGTGAGGAGCAAGCCGTCTATTTTTTTCAGTAAAAATTTCACATCGTTTTTGTCCTTGATAATGGGCAATAAAAATGGGATTCCCCCTGCCGCAATGACGACCTCGCTATAGTCTCTGTTCGTAAAAGAATGAGGCTGTTTCCCTTTCTCTTTCTCTTCGTAATCGCAATTGATGCCAATAATTGGTTTCATAGAGAGTGTTTTTCTATAATCTTTTTTACCGCACGAATAACATCATCAGTGTCTTCTTCTGTGAGCTTTGCCGAAAGTGGCAGGGAAATCGTCCTATCCGAGACAAATTCGGCATTGGGAAAATCACCGCGCTTAAATCCAAAGGTATTTGCATAGTGGGGATGCAGATGTAATGCAACAAAGTGGATGCCGGTACCAATATTTTCATTATGAAGCGCCTGTTGAAAGGTGTCTCTGCTTATCCCGATCTTGTCAATATCGAGCAAAGGCGTATAGAGATGCCGTGCATGTACCGTATTCTTTTCTGCAGGCACTGGAACAATAAGAGGCAATCCCTGGAACGCCCGGTCATATTTCTTCCATATCTTTTCACGTATCTTGTGATATTTGTTCACGCGTTTTAATTGATGAATGCCCAGCGCCGCCTGGATGTCCATCATATTGTATTTGTAACCAGGAAAGACCACTTGATAGTGCTTAAAACCTTTATCTGAATACCGATGCCATGCCCCCTTGCTCATACCATGCAAGCCGTACATCTGCACCTTCTCTGCCCAGTCCTTGTTGTTCGTAGTTACCATGCCTCCTTCACCCGTACACACATTTTTTGTAACATAGAAGCTGAATACCGTCATATCTCCGATATTGCCTATCCTTTGTCCCTTGTATACCGTTTCAATGGCATGGGCGGCATCGGTAATAACGAGCAGGCGATGTTTCTTTGCTATGGACATGATAGCATCCATGTCGCAAGGCCTTCCGGCAAAGTGGACGGGAATAATAGCCCTGGTTCGTTTGGTGATGCTTTTTTCGATACGGTTGGGATCAATATTCATGGTGTGTTTATCAATATCGACAAAAACAGGTCTTGCCCCGATATGGGTAATAACATTGGCCGTGGCGGCAAAGGTCATGGGTGTGGTAATAATTTCATCGCCGTGACCGAGACCTGATACGATCATGGCGAGGTGGAGCCCTGCCGTACAGGAATGGAGGGCCATGGCATACCGTGTCCCCATGTATTTTCTGAACATGTCTTCGAACCTGGCTACCTTGGGACCTGTAGAGAGCCAGCCTGAGCGCAAGGTGTCCACGACCTCGTTTATTTCTGCTTCTTCGATTCTGGGACTGCCGAAGATGAGAAAGTTTTTCCGTATGGGTTTATGGGCCTTTTTTTTCATATAATTCCTGATTCGTTAATTTATTTTGGATAAACCGCCCGCGCTTAAATTAGGTCTTCGGCGACGTTTTCAATGTAGCGCGAACTTCAGTTCGCATGGAATGTAAGCGAACTAAAGTTCGCGCTACAACTGCAACTTTGAAATTCCTGAACATTAAGTTATTTTCTAATTAAAGTATCATATATATTTTCTAAATTTTCAGTCTCTTTACAGATATTATAATTCATCTCAATATGCCTCCTGCCTTCCCTGCCCATAGTCGACCACTCTTCAGGGTGGTCAATAAGATATTTCAGACGTTCAGCAAGGGCATGAGCATCTCGTTCTGGCACGAGAAATCCGCTTTTCCCGTCGACTACGACTTCCGGTATATCTGCATGATATGTCGATAGTACGGGAACTCCCGCTGCCTGAGCCTCCAAAAGGGTTGTAGGCGCTCCGCCTTCGCTATCCCCATTCTGAGCAGTTACGCTGGGCTGAATGTAAATATGCGCCTTTTTTAATTCTTCCACAAAAACACGATGGGGTTGATAACCCAAAAGATGGACGTATGGACTAAGATTGTTTTCCTTAACAAAAGATTCAATGCTATTTCGTAAAATACCATCACCGATGATCCTGAATTCAATGTGTGGGTTTTTGGATATTAAAAGTTTTAAAGCCTGTAAGGCATATATAAGCCCTTTTTTTTCGACAAATCTCCCGCAGCATAGAATAACAATTTTCCCATCAGAAGGGAATGTCCTTTCCTTGAAATTGATTTTTTCTGTGTCAACCCCGATATGTTGTATCACGATTTTTTCGCTTGAACATCCAATTTCCATGAGTGATCGTTTCATGTTATTCCCTTCAACAAGGAACAGGTCTCCTTCCTTAAATAGCCTCTGATATGCCTTATTCCACATATTCTCGCGAGGTAATTGGGTTAGATCGAATCCATAAAAAGTTGTGATAAGTGGCAGTTTAAGCCATCGTTTTATGGGAATCATTGCAACGCCTTGCGGCCCAAAGTGCGCATGTACGAGACGAGTCTTTTCTTTTTTTAAAACGTATTTGAAATACAGAATATGTTCAAAATATTCTTTTTTATTGAGATACAGATAGTACCCAAATCTGTCTCTGTACCACCACCATGAATAACGATTAATTTTAGAGCAATCGTAGATGGGGCGAAAAGGGAACTGTTCTAAATTGGTTATCTGTGTAGTTAGAACAATCGGCTTATATCTCTTTAAATTTGTGAGGTATGAATATATGAAGGTTTCAGATAGTCCAAGATAGTTGTTGATGGCATGGGCAACGGTTGGTTTCATCAGGAAAAAATATAAAAAGGAGAAAGGGGGAAAAGGGGAGAAACAGGGGAAAAGATCTTAAAACATGTTTTATTCATCTTTTCTCCATTTCTCCACTCCCCCCGGTTCTCCTTCTTTACTCATATTTTTATTAAAAGACTAAAGAATATATCGGCTCAAATCCTCGTCTTTTGCTATTGCCTGTAATTTATCCTGCACATATTTCGCATCTATAGCGACCTCTGCGCCGTCCATATCGGGGGCATCAAAGGATGCGTCTTCCACGAGTTTTTCCATCACGGTGTGTAATCTTCGGGCGCCGATGTTCTGTGTGCGTTTATTAACTTGTACGGCAATATCTGCAATGGCCTCGATGGCGTCATTTTCAAATCGTACCTTGATTCCCTCAGTTTCCAGAAGCGCCTTGTATTGTTTGATCAAGGCATTTTTGGGCTCGGTTAATATCCGTAAAAATTCCTCTTTACCAAGATCCTCTAATTCCACCCTGATGGGGAATCGCCCCTGTAGTTCAGGGATTAGGTCGGACGGTTTGGATACATGAAATGCGCCTGCGGCAATAAAAAGAATGCGATCGGTTTTAACCATTCCGTACCGTGTGTTTACCGTAGTACCATCTACAATTGGCAACAGGTCTCTTTGCACTCCCTCCCGTGAGACGTCTGGACCACGTGTGGATTCTCGGCCTGCGATCTTATCAATTTCATCAATAAAGATAATACCAAATAATTCCGTCCTGCGAATGGCTTCCTGCATGACTTTTTCCTTGTCGATGAGTTTTTCAGCCTCTTCCTGTAGTAATATTCTTTTTGCCTCGGCAACTGAGACCTTTCGTGCTTGTGCGCGTGGTGGTATCACCTTCTCCAGCATGTTTTGGAAATCCATGCCGATTTCTTCACCTCCTGCCACGATACCTTGCAGTATATAAGGTTTTTCATGGGTAGTGATTTCCACCGTACGATTGGCAATCTCTCCGTCTTGCAATTTTTTCCGGAATTTTTCCCGTGTGCTTAAGCGCTGTTCCTCGGCTTCAACATTGGGCGGTTCGGTACTTTTTGGTACAGGAGGCAGTAACAAATCCAGGAGTCTTTCCTCCGTCATTTTTTCAGCCTTTTCCTGAACGTTCTGGATCATTTCAGCCTTAACCATATTCACACCGATTTCGGTAATATCGCGTATCATCGATTCCACGTCGCGGCCATGATAGCCAACTTCGGTGTATTTTGACGCTTCTACCTTAAGAAAAGGCGCCTTGACGAGCGCAGCCATACGTCTGGCAATCTCAGTTTTCCCAACACCCGTAGGGCCAATCATAATGATGTTTTTGGGTAAAACTTCTTCACGTAATTCATCGGAAAGCTGCTGTCTGCGCCATCGGTTACGTATGGCTATGGCCACAGCACGTTTGGCATTTTTCTGACCAATAATATATTTATCAAGTTCTTCAACGATTTTGCGCGGCGTTAGTTCCTTCACTACTTGATTTCCTCCACCTTGATATTTTTATTGGTATATACGCAAATATCTGCTGCAATGTTGAGAGACTCTTCCACGAGCTCTTTTGCGTTCAACGAGGTATGTTTTATTAATGCCCTGGCTGCTGCAATTGCATAAGAACCACCGGAGCCAATGCCGATAATACCATCATCCGGCTCAATAACGTCGCCTCCGCCGGAGATCAAAAAGGAGTGTTGTTTATCGACAACGATAAGCAGAGATTCCAAGCGCCTCAGCACCTTGTCTGTGCGCCATTCCTTGGCCAATTCATGGGCGCTGCGCAGGACGTTTCCCTGATATTGTTCGAGTTTGGCATCGAACCTCTCCATGAGGGCAAATGAGTCAGCCGATGAGCCGGCAAAACCTACGATGACTTTATCATGGTAAAGCCTTCGAATCTTTTTGGCGTCTTGCTTAACCACCGCGGCGTTCATGGTAACCTGGCCGTCGCCGCCGATGGCGACCTGCCCATCCTTTCGAACTGCCAGAATTGTTGTAGATACGATAACAGGGTTCACATTCAAATCCTTTTTAATAGAAAATTAGCATTGAATTAGTTTTTAAATGGTATCAATTTACAGAAGAGTTATCAAGGGTTTTCTCGTTTCTTAATGTTTGACAAACAACGAATTGACCGTATAATTAACGCGGGTATAAGCAATGAAAGAGTAAAGCAGTTGTATGGCTCATTTTAGCGCTCTGTAACCATTTTTTAAAAGGAGACATGCTTATGGTAGCCAAAGATATTATGAATAAGATTGTCACTGCTGCAAAGAAGAATACGATTGGCCGGGATTTAGCAATAAAATTATTATCCGGCATGTACAGCGGATTGCCTGTTGTGGACAATAAAGGAAAGGTTGTTGGAGTCGTGAGCGAGTTTGACCTTTTAAAGGCCTTAAAAGAAGGGAAGAAATTAGAACAGGTAACGGCTGAGGATATTATGTCAAAGAAACCCATATGTGTAACTGAGAACACCCCGGTCGACGAGATTATAGACCTTATGACGAAGCATAATATTATCCGTGTGCCTGTACTAAGAAACGATAACCTTGTGGGGGTCATATCCAGATGCGACGTCCTCAGCAGTATTGTGGAGCCTGAGTTTGTGACGGTTTTTGCCGATTAAAATGACCATTTAGCCACAAATTGGCGCGAATGAACACAGATAAAAAATGTAGTAGTTCAACTCACCGCAGAGGCGCAAAGTACGCAAAGTTTTAAAGACCAAAAAAAGAAGAAGTGGAGAAAAGATGGATATAAAATGTTTTGCGATTTTGTTTTTTTCTCCAATTCCCCTTCTTCTCCATTTCTCCTTTTTGTACATTTTCCAACCTGCCGGGGTTAGGTAATTCTTTTTTTCCATGTTTTTGTTACTTAATCGTTGGTTCAATCGTCCTCGATTGAACCGAAACATTTGGCTTTTTCATGGCTGATATTTATTTAAAGAACATAGTCCGTTCAAAATATCTGGTTCAATCTACAATATTGGCGTGCCCAGTAAAGGGTACTGTTTTCTAACGGGTGAAAGACCCGTCATGG
>DBJWYX010000110.1:0-7882 GCA_052360825.1 Candidatus Wunengus sp. YC64 | reverse complement strand
AAACGTAATCATACCAAATATTTCGGTTCAATCGAGGACGATTGAACCAGCGAAAACCACAAAGGACATCCGCGTAGGGGCAGGTTTGAAACCTGCCCCTACAGGGTATCTGGTGATGTAAGAAAGTTGCCGAAATCCTAATTTAAAGTTTATGCACGTTCCTATCTTAAAAGTTATCCTTAGCTGGCGGATGCTGGTTACGTTCTTCCTGGGCATAAGCTCCGGCATTCCCCTGCTGGTCACTGGTTCTACGCTTCAGGCATGGATGACCGATGAAAAGGTTAACCTTGCGGTCATCGGGATGTTTTCCCTCGTGGGACTTCCTTACACGGTCAAGTTCCTCTGGTCACCCTTCCTCGACAGATATGTGCCTCCGTTCTTCGGCAGACGGCGCGGATGGATGCTGATTTCCCAAATACTTCTCATGCTGGCTATTGGCGCCTTTTATCTGGTGCGACCTGCCGAATCTCCCTTGATTGTGGCCTTTCTTGCTGTGTTTGTATCATTCTTCAGCGCAAGTCAGGATATTGTCATCGACGCCTATCGGCGTGAACTTTTAAGAGATGAAGAACTGGGTCTGGGTTCTTCTCTGGCAAGTAATGGCTACCGCATAGGCATGCTCATTTCCGGTGCGTTTGCCCTGTTTTTGGCCGACCGCATTCCGTGGAATTATGTCTACCTGCTGCTGGCTGTTTCTCTGCTGATAGGCATTGTAACTACATTCTTATCGCCTAATATTGATGGACAGATAATCCCTCCAAAAACACTTCGCGAAGCGGTAATAGAGCCTTTCACCGAGTATTTTAAGAGGAGGGGGGCGTTTGAAATTCTGGCATTTATTCTCCTTTACAAAATTGGCGACGTCATGGCGGCGAACATGACTACTCCCTTTATCCTGAAAATAGGATTTTCAAAGACTGATCTTGCTGTCGTTGCAAAAACATTTGGCATTATCGCTATCATTGGAGGTGGTCTGGTAGGCGGAATTCTTCTCTTACGAATGGGGCTTCGCAGCGCATTATTGTTTTTTGGGATTCTTCAGGCCGTTTCAACCCTGGCCTTCTCCGCGCTTGCCTCGGCAGGTCACAATTATTATGTATTGGTGGCAACGGTCGCATTCGAGAATTTCACCAGTGGTATGGGTGTTTCCGCCTTCATAGCCTTTATGGCAAGTCTCTGCAATAAGAAGCAGTCTTATGGGCATTCCGCGGGTGATCGTTGCTTCGCCTACCGGATATCTGGCGGAATGGTTTGGGTGGGTTCATTTTTTCATCTTCTGTACCCTGGCTGCTATTCCGGGACTCATTTTCCTCTTCCGTTATAATACCTGGCAGGAAGGCTCGAATACATTGGGTGGCGAGCGGCGAGTGACAAGTGACGAGTAATGTTTTTCCCTTGTCACACGACACACGTCACTCAAAAAACCCGGTTTGTTCGATTACCCTTGCCACTGTTTCTCCGATATCGGCAGGACTGTCAGCTATAGTAACACCGGCATTCTTCAGGGCAGCAATCTTTGAAACGGCAGTGCCCTTGTTGCCTGAAATGATAGCGCCGGCATGACCCATGCGTCTGCCGGGAGGGGCGGTACTTCCTGCGATAAAACCGATAACCGGTTTTGTAATTTCCTGCTTTATAATTTCTGCGGCTTCCTCTTCAGCGCTTCCGCCAATCTCTCCGATTAACACAATAGCCTTTGTTTCTTTATCCTCCTGGAACAGTCTGAGTACGTCCACAAAATCTGTACCTACAATGGGATCACCCCCGATTCCAATGCAAGTGGATTGACCAAGACCCCGTTGAGTCAGTTGCCAGACGGCCTCATACGTAAGTGTCCCGCTACGTGAAACGACTCCCACATGGCCGGGTTTATGGATATATCCCGGCATAATGCCGATCTTACAAGCAGCAGGCGTAATGATGCCGGGACAGTTTGGTCCAATAAGACGCGTCTTCTTATTCGAGAGATATTTTTTTACCTTGACCATGTCCAATGCAGGAATGCCTTCTGTAATGCAAATGACCAGATCAATCCCTGCCTCCGCGGCCTCCATGATAGCATCTGCGGCAAATGCCGCCGGCACGTAAATCACAGAGGCGTTTGCGCCGGTAAGCTTTACTGCATCGAGGACACTATCAAAGACAGGCACGCCGTGGTGCGTTGTGCCGCCTTTGCCCGGTGTAACGCCTGCAACCAGTTTTGTGCCGTATTCCAGCATCCGTTCGGCGTGAAAACTGCCTGCCTGCCCCGTTATGCCCTGGCATACGACCCTTGTGTCTTTATTAATTAAGATACTCATTCTACTTTGATGCCTTTACAACAAGACTTGCGGCCTCCTTCATATCTTTTGCAGAAATGATGCTGAGACCTGAGTTAGCCAAAATATTTTTGGCAATATCAACGTTTGTCCCTTCCAGACGCACGACCAGGGGTATATGAATGCCTACTTCTTTAATGGCCTGAATGATGCCGGATGCGATGACATCGCATTTCATGATCCCCCCGAAAATATTGATCAGGATTGCCTTCACTTTGGAATCGGACAGAATAATCTTGAATGCCTGCGTAACCTGTTCCAGCGATGCATCGCCGCCGACGTCCAAAAAGTTTGCCGGTTCTCCGCCGTGGAGTTTGATAATGTCCATGGTAGCCATGGCAAGACCTGCGCCGTTTACCAGGCATCCGATATTTCCATCAAGGCTTATGTAACTCAGTTTGTATTTTTTGGCTAATACTTCAACGGGCGAGAGGTCTTGATAGTGGCTCATTTGCTCAAATTCCTGGTGACGGTATAAGGCGTTATCATCAATATCCATCTTTGCATCGAGTGCGCATAGCTCGTCACCCATGGTGACCACCAAAGGATTAATTTCTAATAAGGAGCAATCGTTATTCACAAAGGCGCTAAAAAGATTCGTGATAAGGTTGTTGAGTCTTGCTGATGATATTCCTGATATGCCCAATTTTGAGGCAATGCGGCGTGTCTGAAATGGATGAACTCCAAAAAATATATCAATCGGTTCCTTGATAATTGAATCAGGTGCTTTTTTGGCAACTTCTTCTATCTCGACTCCACCCTCAGCGCTGGCAATCAGCATGGGTGTTTGAAGGGATCGGTCGATAGTTATGGCGAGGTATAATTCCTTTTTGATAGAAACGGCTTCTTCGATGAGGACATAGTTAATTTCTATGCCTTTCTGGCTGGTTTGGCGTGTTACAAGATGGGTGCCAAGCATGCCTGCGGCGCTTGCCTGTGCTTCAGCAGAGGTAGTGGCAAACTGGATACCGCCGCCTTTTCCCCTGCCTCCAGCAAGGATTTGAGCCTTTACAACACAGCGGTTAACACCAATTTCCTGAAATATTTTTGGGGCGTCATGACTGTGAGATATGGCTTTACCACGAGGGACGCAAACACCGTATTTTTTGAGGATATCTTTTGCCTGAAATTCATAAACTTTCAAGGATATTTGCGAAGTCTCAAAAATCTTGGATTGCTTAAATTTACGTTCAAAGTTTCAAACCATTAGTTCCTCCCCCCTGATGGGGGAGGCTAGGTGGGGGTGAAAGTCAAAAGCTGCCCACCCTCCCTTTGTCCCTCCCATCAAGGGAGGGATTATTTTAAACGCAGTATTTATTTCAGTTTATCAGATTTGATAAACTTTCCAAGATGGATGCGTACCTGTTCGACCATTTCTCCATCGGAGATGGAAATAATACGTCCTTCGTTGTATTGTTTATCCACCCATTCCCTGATCTTTGTTATTCCTTCATGGTGTTTGGGAATCTGTTCGCTTCCCTCTAAGCCAAAATAGATATTAATCCACTGTGCAATCCCGGCTGCGCCTGATTTGTCAGATACGGAAACACCAATCGGCCTGTTTAAAAGTTTTTTCGTGTTGAAGATGTTATAGATTTCTTCGTTCTTTAACAAACCGTCAGAATGGATACCAGCGCGGGTAACATTGAATTCTGCGCCAACCAAAGGCTGTGTCGGAGGAATTGCATACCCGATCTCATTTCTGTAATAATCCGCAATTTCCGTAATCACGGTGGTATCGATGAGTTCATCTTCGCCTCGCAATGCCATGTATTCGATTACAAGGGCCTCTACGGGCGTGTTTCCTGTGCGTTCTCCCAATCCTAACAGTGTACCGTTAATAGCGCCGCATCCATAAAGCCACGCAGAAGTGGCGTTGCTTACTGCTAAATAAAAATCATTATGGCCGTGCCATTCCATATATTCAGAAGGAACTCCCGCAAAGTGGTTGAGCCCGTAAATAATGCCAGGGACACTACGGGGTAACGCGGCGCCAGGGTAACTGACCCCCATTCCCATGGTATCACAGGCGCGTATTTTCACAGGCATTTTGCTTTCCTTGGATAATTTCATAAGCTCCTGTGCGAATGGTACGACGAAACCGTAAAAGTCCGATCTGGTAATATCCTCGAAATGACAGCGGGGGACAATACCTTCATCCAGGGCGGCCTTCACAATATCCAGATACATATCTACCACCTGCCTCCTGGTTTTGTTCAACTTTAAATAAATATGGTAATCGGAGGCCGAACACAAAATACCTGTTTCCTTGAGCCCCATTTCCTTGACTAACTTGAAATCGCTCTTTACTGCCCGAATCCACCCGGTAACCTCAGGATACTTATACCCTCGTTCAATACATTTTTTGACAGCTTCCCGGTCTTTTTCGTTGTATAAAAAGAATTCACACTGGCGAATAAGACCCTTTTTGCCCCCGAGTTTGTGGATCAGGTCGTAGAGGTCTACAATCTGTTTGACCGTGTAAGGGGGACGGGATTGCTGTCCATCCCTGAAGGTTGTGTCCGTGATCCATATCTCTTCTGGCATGTTCATCGGGTTGAGCCGGTAATTGAATGGTATTTTGGGTATTTTATCGTAGGGGAATACATCCCTGAAGAGATTGGGTTCTGTCGCATCCTGCAATTGAAAGATGTACTCTTCAGGTTCTAACGTATTACGGCGTTTATTAAATCGAAGCATGTTTAATTTCCCCTTATACATATAAATATTTCTTATTCACAAAATATACAGAAAATAACGAGAGTGGGATTGAATTTTGATTTTATATACAATGTTTTTGCAAGTCAAGTGAAATGATAGAAATTATTGTGGATTGACATTTTTAAGGAAAATTGGGATACTATCCACGCTTTTTTAACGTACAGAATTTCCATGCAGGGGTTGAAAATCTTCAACCCCTACATAGTACTCATAATACTATAAGTAAGCGTCAAAAGAAAGTCGTCATTGCGAGGGGCGTTAGCCCGAAGCAATCTCCCTTTTTGGATTGCTTCGCTGTCGCTCGCAATGACCTTGCATGTAAACTTGTTTAAATCACTCACTATTAAGAGACATAATTCCAAAATATTTTTTCTGTTCGGGAGGAGGATATGGCATTAAAAGCGGGTAGTTATCATTTGAATGCAAATTCAGGAAAATTATGTGTCTATACCTTTAAAGAAGGATTTCTCAGTGCAGTAGCTCACGACCTGTTGATTGATGTGCCTAATTTTACCATCAAACTAAGCGTTCCAGACACCAGTGCTCAGTCTGCAAGCGTAGAAGCAGAAATTTTAGCAAATTCACTAAAAGTAGTATGCGCCATGAAAGATGGACAACGGAATAATGACGCACTCAAGGAAAAAGACAAGGCAGACATTGAAGAAGCTACTTTCAAGGACGTCTTACACCCTTCTAAATATCCCACCATTAATTTCCGTTCTACCAATATCCAGGAAAAGGACGGAACGTATCATGTGAAAGGGGAGTTGACCCTGCACGGCGTTACACGTCCCATAGAGTTCGACGCAAAAACTACCACGGGAAAAGATCTAAAAGGGGAGGTTACCATTGCCCAAAAAGACTTTGGCATAAAGCCTTACAAGGCCTTGTTAGGAACTCTCAAGGTTAAGAACGAGGTAGACATCGCCTTTGATTTGTCGTTAAGTTAAATTTATTATATAGAATTTTTATTTTATTTAAGCGGCTTATTATACGATGTATGGCTTAGAGAATCCCCCTTAGAAAAGGGGGCAAGGGGGTTGTAAACTTGTCCTCATGAAAATGGGGAATAGCCAAGAAAAAACACAACCCCCTGAATCCCCCTCTGAATCCCCCTTTGTTAAGGGGGACTACGTAGGAATAATTTTAATTTTTTCAAAAATTGACTTTATTTTCAGATAAATAGATTATAGAATTTCCATTTTAATTACTGATTGTAGGCTTGAATACTGGCACTGAAACATTTAATAGCGCTGGATAAAGCATCGGTTTATTGATTTATTTCAATGCAGAGAGGTAAAAAGGTGGAAAACAGTAAAACAGAAAATACGAGCAGGAGAAGATTCCTGAAAATCGCATCCCACGCCATAGGGGGTACACTGGCAGCAGGCGTTGTGGCGCCAGTCGTAGGACTAGCGATACATCCATGGATGAAAGAAACGGTGTATGGAACAGAAGACTTTATCAATATCGGTAAGGTTGATGACTTTCCCGTCGGCGTCCCTAAAAAAATGACCATCACCTCATCAAAGATGGATGCGTGGAATATCTTTGAAGGGTTGGTTATGGGGTCGGTATGGGTAATTCGGCGGGAAGATAATTCATTGAACGTATTTTCTACAAATTGCCCGCATCTTGGCTGCGGCATAAACTGGGGAGAGGACGTAAAGCAGTTTTTATGCCCGTGCCATGAAGGCGTTTTTGATGTCAATGGCAGGAAAGTATCGGGACCTGCCCCTCGTGACATGTATAGTTATGCAACGAAAATTGAAAACAATACCGTTTTGGTAAGTTATAAAAAGGTGATATAAACACAATGCGTAAATGGATAGAAGATAGAACGGGATTAAGCAATCTGTTGAAGGTAATGCTGGATGAGCCGGTTCACGGCGGGGCGAAATGGTCGTATATATTTGGAAGCGGCCTGGTATTCCTTTTCATTCTCCAGGCAGTTACCGGAATCGTAATGGCCAGTTTTTATTCACCCTCTTCGACATCTGCGTGGGGGAGCGTTTATTATCTGCAATACAAAACATCCTTTGGCTGGTTCGTTCGTGGTCTGCACCACTTTGGATCAAGCGCCATGATGATATTGGCTCTCGTGCATATGTTTCAGGTATTTATCTTTGGCGCATATAAAAAACCGCGTGAGCTGAACTGGATTTCAGGGGTAATTCTTCTCCTGTTCCTTGCAGGTTTTGGTCTAACCGGGTATCTTTTGCCTTGGGATCAGAAGGGGTATTGGGCTACACAGGTTGCCACGAATATTATGGGTACCATTCCCGTCATTGGGAAGTACATTAAATTAATAAATCAGGGCGGCGGCGATTACGGGAATTTTACCATTACGCGTTTCTACACCCTCCACGTTTTCTTATTACCGCTTTCACTTGTCTTCTTCCTCTTTATACATATGGCGCTCTTCCGGAAACACGGCGTCACTCCGTATTGGAAAATGCGTGAAGAGGTAATGAAAAACCGGGTCGACCCCTTCTGGCCGGATCAGGTATATAAAGACGTTGTATTTGCCATCGGGATGTATGCAGCGCTTGCCGGATGGGTCTTCTGGAATAAAGGGGCAGAACTCAATTCTCCCGCCGATCCCGCATCGAATTATCTTGCCAGACCGGAATGGTATTTCTTATTCTTATTCCAGCTCTTAAAATATTGCCAGGGAAAATTGTTAATTGTAGGTACCGTTATTGTGCCCACACTTGCTTTGATTTTCTTATGTGTGCTTCCATTTATCGACAGAAATACATCACGATACCCATCGAAAAGAATACCGTTTTTTGGCGCTGTATTCTCCGGATTAGCAGGAATTATTGCATTAACTATTCTCT
>DBJWYX010000109.1:0-7942 GCA_052360825.1 Candidatus Wunengus sp. YC64 | reverse complement strand
CAACTCCCAGGTTATTATAAGCCTCTCCAAAATTAGGACTGATTTCAATTGCCTTCTTGTAAGTGGCAATCGCATCGTCAATCAACCCCTTGTCAACGTAAACGGCGCCGAGATTATTATATACTTCTTTAAAGTCTTCTTTATTTTGCAAGGCCTCTTTATATGCGGAAATCGCTTCGTCACTTTTTCCCTGTAATGCCAGTGATACACCCTTATTGTTACAAAGCATGGCGAGTCTGTTTTTTGTGTCTTTGTGATTAGGGTCTATTGATAATATCCTTCTGTAAGTAAGAATTGCGTTGTCTTGTGATCCATTTGATTCATACGCTGAGGCCAGGTCCAAAAGCATGGTGATATCTTTGGAGTTGACTTTGGAAGCTTTCTCAAAAGATTGAATAGACTCGGTCGTCTGTCCCTTTTTCCTATAAAGGTACGCAATATTTTTGTGACTTTCTGCAAGGTTCGGATTGATCTCTATAGCCTTCTTATATGAGGAAATGGCGTCATCGATCATCCCCTTGCCAGCATAAGCGTTCCCCAGATTGTGAAAAATTCCTGCATCGTTCGGATTAATGGCTGCGGCTTTTTTATATGAGTCAATGGCATCATCAAAAAGGTTCTTTTTATTGAAAATGTTGCCGAGGTTATAGTAAGCCTCAGAGTCATTAGGATTGATATCGAGCACTTTACGAAACTCCCGAACCGCTTCGTCAAACAGGGCCTTTCTGTAATACAGAATACCCAGATTAAAATGTGCGTTAAGATTGGAAGGTTCTTCCAGAATTATTTTTTGATATTTCTTTATAATTTCACTGTCGCGGATATCAATAGATTCTGCAGGTGAAGGAATTGCAACTTCCAGGCATAAGAAGAAAGAGATACTGAAAATACCCGACCAGATATATTTTATAAAGTGCCTGCGCATAGTGCGGTTCCGGAAAATATTTACAATATTTTTCTCAATAAGGTGCGCCTTTCATACTCAGAGGCCTTTTCGTTGTTTATGAGTTCTTTTATTTGATGAGGATTTTTAACACCCTTAAACACAAAGCTAAGGCGTTCGGTGTTTATGGTGAGATTGCCGATTTTAAATCGTTTTTGCATCGACCCTTGCTTTATCGTAATATTATTGACGTCGCAATAACTCATTCCCCTAAATTTTCCCGAAAAAGGGCCTTTTCTCATCAAAATTCCGTGATTTGTGATTACATATCTCGTCGTGAAGACTGAAAGAATAATATAGCTGATAAGAAGCCCGCTAATCGACAATATACTTAATCCTGTAATAGTATTTATTCCAAATGCAGAAAAAGCCAAAAAGACAGAAAACGCCAAAATGGCAAAGGTTAACCAATATTGTCGAATACTGGGTTTGAAGGATTGAATAATTTTTGTTTCTGTTGTTTTAGTAAAAACAGTTTCCTTGTTCACGGTTTTTTATAGGTTATTGAAATTTAGCATTTACCATGAAATCCAGCCAAATGTGTGGCTTCAACGACTTCTTTTACATTCGATCTGAGCCAATACCCTGTCTGGATTTTCCCAAAAAGACCCGGGGTATTTTAAGTTGAATTATAGGCAAGGAGGTTAATCATGTCAAGGCAAATGCGGGACAATCGTCCGTCCCGGAACATTTTAAATATAGAAAAATTATTTCTATTTTTTAATGTCTGTAAAGTGGACAGCCTGGTTTTATATAGTGAAAGGCCCAGCTACCGAAATAGGCAAAACACAAGAGCGTTGCCCAGAAGGATTTTAGAAAATCTGTATATCTGTTATCTTTCGTGTAAAATTCAAGCCCCTTTACAGCCAGGGTAATCAGCGCCGGATTCAGCAGGATATCATTGGTTCCTGGAGGAGAAGTAGCGCCTATGTAATTGATGAGTATGCCAATTACAGCGCTGATAAACAGTGAGAGATATGTATTTTGTTTAACAATGATAATGCTAGAAATAACGAGCGTATGCGATATTATAGACATTATTACATAATAGGAACTTCTATAAAATTCATACGAAGTAATAAAGTAAGGAATAAGAAATATAAATAATATAGCATCATTATCCTGCTTTTTATTGTATGCAAGCAAGAATAACGAAGCGGGGGCAATAAGCTTGAGTACGTCGTTGTCGCTCCAATAACCTATGTCACCAAAAAAAATACAAGCAACGCCAATAAAGGTGCCTAGATATAAAAGCAATGTCATTCTGTACTGCAATCTCATGATCCACCAGACTAAAACAAAAACAATTAAAGATTTTAGTATGGCGAAACATTCTTTAAGCCAAAATACCTCTTCGTAGATATAAATCAGACTTTCGAGACTGTCGAGTATAAGTTCCATAAATTGTCTTTTAAATAAGGATATATTACTATTTTAACAAAATTTAAGATTTACGAATTACGATTTTAGATTAAAAATCGTAAATCTGAAATTATAAATCTAAAGTTTCACGCCATTTTTACTTCCCATCTATGTCACGCTGCATATTTCGGTTGTTGCTGAGGTAATGTAATTATGAATTTACTCCCGACATCCACGGTACTTTCGACTTTAACGAATCCATGATGAAGGTTGACAATATGTTTAACAATGGAAAGTCCCAGTCCAGTTCCACCCATTTCACGTGAGCGGGCAGGATCAACACGATAGAACCTTTCAAAAATACGCGGGATATGTTCTTGCGGAATGCCAATACCTGTGTCTGATATTTCAAACTGAACATATCCATTGACGGGGTTAATCTTCAGACCTATCCGACCACCTTTCGGTGTATATTTTATAGCATTATCGAGTAAATTAGTCAGCAACTGGCGCAAAAGGTATTCATCTGTTTCAATCATGGGTATTTGCTGGGACATATCCAGTTCAAAAGTCTGGTCTCTTCCTGCACAACTTTCTTTATAATGAGAAAAAATATCTTCCATGCAAAGATGTATGTCCACAGTATGAAGTTCTATCTTTAAATCGTTGGAGTCTAATTTAGATAATTCCAGAATATCCTTGATCAGGTTATCAAGTCTCTGCGTATGTTTCATGATAATACCGAGAAATTCTCGTGTAGACGCATTATCCGTATCATTATTTTCGAGCAGCGTTTCCACATATCCCTTGATAGAAGCAAGTGGAGTTCTTAGTTCATGTGATACGTTGGCGACAAATTCCCTGCGTGTGTTTTCAAGTTTCCGCAATTCCGTAATATCATGAAATACCAGGAGAATTCCGTGCGTATTTTTATCAATCTGAATAGGGGAAAGGTGCATTTGTAATAATTTCTTTTCAGGAGAAAGAATTTCAATTTCAGAGGTCGTAGTCGCCTGAGTTTTATCTCCCATTTTAGTAGACGACCGTATTACTTCTCTTACCAGACTGCACAACTTCTCATTTCGTATCTTTTCCCATAGAAAATCTTTGTTCAATATAACCTTCGATATGCCAAACATGGTTTTTGCCGCATTGTTGATAAGAATAATTCTTTCCTGGAGGTTTGTTGTTATAATCGCATCATTCATGTTGGCCATGATGGCGTCCAGCTTGTTTTTGTCATCCAGAATGGTTTGCATCCTGGCTTGAAGCTCAGTCCCCATAGTATTAATTGCATTTGCCAGGTCTCCTATCTCACCTGAAGAATCGGTCTCTGCTTTCCTGGCAAAGTTTCCCCGCGCAAAGCTCTGCGCAATTTGGGTTATGTTCAGGAGCGGCGATGTATTTATTTTAATAATGACAAAACCTATGGCCAGAGTTATCGCAAACGTAATGAGTATGTATAAAATCAAATGATTAATTGGCAATGCATCGTATTCAATATGTTTGGTTAACAAATTCATCTGATATCCTTTTATGACCTTGCTTACAAAATATCCTGCCAGGCTCAGAAATCCACATAAAAGGACGACATAGCTTATAAAAATCTTCCAAAACAATTTATTTTTGAACATCACGGGTTATTCCTTAAATTTATAGCCGATTCCACGGATCGTGACTATACGATTTGCATAGGCCTTTAACTTCTTCCTCAATGAGGCAATATGAACGTCCACCGTCCGGTCAATAACAAACGTCTCAGACCCGGAAACTGCGTCGAGCAGTTGATCCCTTGTAAAAACGCGTCCCGGCTTGCTGGCAAGCTGATGAAGGAGCTTGAATTCCGTAAGGGTAAGTTGAACGGGTTCATTCTTTATAGTCACCTCATGTTTATACAAATCGATTGTAAGGGTGTCTATTTTAATATAATCTTTTGTTGTCGAAATGCTTTTTGCCCGTCTGAGCACCGCCTGCACACGCGCAACGAGTTCTTTCGGGCTAAAGGGCTTTGTCACGTAATCGTCGGCGCCCAATTTCAAACCAACGGTTATATCAACTTCTTCACCCTTTGCTGTCAACATTACAATAGCAATGGTAGCCAGTTCCGGATCTGATTTTAATTTTTTACATACCTCCAGACCATCAATTCCTGGCAACATAAGGTCCAGTATAATAAGCTCCGGCCTTTCTTTTCTGGAAAGGAACAATGCGTCTTCACCATTATAGGCGGATATTACTTTATAACCTTCTTTTTCTAGGTGGAAACGGACTAATTTTACCAGGTCCTGCTCGTCATCTACGACTAGGATTTTTTCGTTTGACATGGGATTATCTTATGCCTCGGTCCAGTAACAATCTGCTCAGAGCGACAAATGCTTCGCCACTATTTATAGATCACAGGATTTATAATACTGAGGCTTTCAGAACCGGCAGCGTTAAGTAAGTTTATATCGGATGCTACAAAGGCAACCTCTTCATTTATTGTGTCTTTCAGCCATAACGCCGAAGATAAATGAATGCTATCGGCTCCCCTCAGATAGTGTTTCTCAATTAAATTTTTTATAATTGGCAGGAGTTCGTCGTGAATATCTAATATGGTAAAGCAATCCCAGTCAGATTCAAAATATTTTAATATTTCTTTCAGTTTATTGTTTGTAATATCTCCGACTCTGGATCGTCTTGCAAAGGTAGATAATATTTCCGGATAGGTTAGTCTGGATGTTGCAATTACAGAACTTTTCATAATAGTGGCTATGCTCTCAGAACCTTCCTCTACAACGTATTTTTTGACCAAAGCGCTCGTATCTAAATATATCACCTTCTTTCCTCGATAACAGTTTCAGAAACAGGCCTGCCTTTTACCTTTACGGGTCTGAACGGCGTTAACCCAGTCCCTCTTTTAGGAAGCCTTATTTTCCCCTGTCTTGCCAGCAATGCAAGTTTTTCCTCGAACCCGGCGTCTTTCTCTATTTTATCAATACTGTGAAGCACGGCAATAGGGGCGCCTCTATCTGTTACTATAACTCTATCTCCTTCCTTTGTAAGTCCCAGATAATACGTCAGTCTGTTCTTCAACTCCCTCACACCTACGATGTGCATAATTTCCTCCTTGTTGCTATTGTAGCCACATTCGCAAGAATAGTCAATGCTATTATGTGCGCCTTACAATTACTTTAAGGTTTCTTTTAAACACTCTTCGAATATCGATAAGGCAATATCGGCATCATCCCTTGAAAGGATCAGTGGCGGACAAAAGCGGATTGCGCTGCGTCCACAACCCAAAAGCAAAAGACCTTTTGAAAATGCCTTCTGGATAATGGAATCCCGTTCTTCCGGTGCATATTCTTTCGCTCCCTTGTCTTTTACAATTTCGGCAGCAAGCATAAGCCCCAGACCTCTGACATCTCCAATGATGGGATATGCGCGTTCTAGTTTCTTCAATTCGTTTATCATGTAAGCGCCTTGTTTGGACGCATTATCAATGAGTCCATCTTCAAGAAGCTTGATGGTTGCAAGCGCTGCCTGACAGCTAACAGGATTACCACCAAACGTGCTTGCATGGCTGCCTGGCAGCCAATTCATTATTTTCTCCGATGCAACCGTGGCGGATAAGGGAAGACCTGATGCAATACCCTTAGCAACAGTAATTATGTCAGGGATTATATCAAAATGCTCGGAGGCAAACATCCTGCCTGTTCTCCCCATGCCTGATTGCACTTCATCGGCAATGTAAAGGATGTTGAAATCGCGTGTCAACTGATACAGCGCCTTGTGGAACTCTTTTGGAGGCACGATATATCCGCCTTCTCCCTGGACAATTTCCACAAAAATCGCCGCCACATCTTCTGGCGGGACCTTTGTTTTAAACAATTCTTCCCGTATCCAGGTTACACATGCCATATTGCAATTGTCGGGAGTCAGACCGTAATGACATCTGTAGCAGTATGCATAGGGAATGTGGATCACTTCAGGAATTAAAGGGAGAAAATGTTTGCGCTGATTTAATTTGCTCGCTGTCAGAGAAAGCGCACCCATGGTTCTTCCATGAAAGGCATTGTAAAAGGCAATGACAATGCTGCGCTTGGTGTGATACCGTGCCAATTTAAACGCAGCCTCTATAGATTCTGCGCCAGAATTCCCAAAGAAAACCCGTTTGGTAAGAGAGCCGGGACAGATTGCTGAGAGTTTTTCCGCCAACTCAATCTGCAGGGGATTATAAAAATCCGCGCCAGACATGTGAATAAGAGTATCTGCCTGGTTGGTGATTGAAGATATTATCTGGTCGTGATTATGACCGGTATTGCAGACAGCAACACCTGCCGTAAAATCGAGGAAAACGTTATCATCAACGTCCGTAACAGCCATACCTTTTGCACTTTTTACCACCAATGGGTAACTCTTTGTCGAAGAGGGGGAAACAAATTTCTTTTCCTTTTCCAGGTATTGAGTTGCGTTAGGACCGGGAAGTTTAGTACGTATACATGGATAATTTTTCATTAGTTCTTCTTTTGACAATAATATTTATATACCAAATCAGCAAATGCCTCCAGTGCGTATGCACCTTTCCCAAGGTCTGCAAGACATCTTCTAAATTCACGTAAATTTTTAAAATTATCTGATGTATACTGGGCAACAAACGTTTCGGCGGATATAAAGTTTAATTCCGGCCCTTTATCATCCGGACTCTGGTAAATTTTATAAGCCACAATATCGGTAATCATTTTTAAGTTAACGTCTTTTACTCTCGAAATCATAGTCTTAACGATTTCAAAGCTCAGGAGTTGCTTGTCCTGATAGTAATTAAACACCGTATCAGCAAATTGATTAATGGATTTCATTCCCTTATCAAGTTGAGACAATTGATTTGTAAACGAATCCATATCCTTAAATTTTTCAGATATATATTGAGCTACGGACTCCGCAGCCGCCAAAAAGTTTGATTCAGGCCCCATATTTTCCGGACTTTCCGACATCTTATATGCCACAATGTCGGCAATGGTTTTCAGTGAAATGTCTTCTCTGCTGTGAATTTTACTTTTTATTAGTTCTTTATCGATTGGCATTTTGTACCCTCCGAAATCTCGTAAATAAAAAACTCTATACTTGCACTTGACAACGACATATTTTATAAATATATTTACATAAGAGCAACTACTATAATCAGCAACACAACCTTAAATGATTATAAGAATTTACCAGAATTTGATGAAAACTTCATTAACGTTTATTCTTCCCAAAGAGTATATCTATGGAAACAAAAGTGAAAAACAGATTTTTCAACTCGATTACGTTACCAAATTACGAATTCACCATTAAGTCGGGTGCGTTTAAAAAAGAAGGTGAAGAATTTACTATTTGGTTTCTCGAAGGCGTTCTTGAAAAAAATCCAAATTATATTGATTGCCTTATGTATTTAGGCAATGCGTATACCACGCATGGAATGTATGAAAAAGGCCTTCAGATAGATCAAAAATTATGCAGCCTCAGACCAAAAGACCCCGTGATCCATTATAACCTTGCATGCAGTTATGCATTGCTCAAAAATACTGATGCCGCATTTGATGCCCTGGAAAAGGCAATTATGTTAGGCTACAAAGACTTTCATCATCTGGAAAGGGATAAGGATCTGGCATATCT
>DBJWYX010000108.1:0-7958 GCA_052360825.1 Candidatus Wunengus sp. YC64 | reverse complement strand
GCGGGACAGACCGGATTTGAAGTCCGTCGCCGACACCAGCCGACATGCACTCCCTTAAAAAATCTTTATCTGTATAACCTGCGAAATCTGTGGTTTCAAAACTTAGCAGAGACTAATCTTTACTGGAAGTTTTGTTGTTTGCAGTTTTGAATGATGCAATGATATCTTTAGGAGTAAGCACACCGCCGGAAAAGAGTGTTTTAAAAGCCTCCTCAACGCTAAGATTAGAATCCATGACGTCATTCTCCGTGACAAATATTAAGAATCCAGTTGTAGGATTTGGCGTGGTTGGAATAAACACACTGATAAATTTCTTTTCATTGTTATATTGCGTAGCGCCGGTAACAAAACCTATTGATTTTGTGCCCTCTTTTGGAAAGTCAACGAGAACTACGCGTTTAAAGGCCTGTTTGCCCGGCAAGCTTACCGAGTGGATTATTTGTTTTACGGACGAATAGATATTTTTAATGATTGGGGTCTTTGTTAACAGGTTTTCAAAATAAGTGATGATGGACTTGCCAACGAAATTAGCGGCAAAGATGCCAATAAAATATAACGAAATAAAGGTAAGGATAAGGCCGAGGAACGTGATAATAAATTCATCGAGAGAGGATCTCGGTAAGGCGACACCGTAAAATTGCAATACTTTTCTGATAACAGGAGAAAGCGTGCCTCCAACGAAACCAAAGAGAAATTTTACAACAAAAAAAGTTACATAAACCGGCAGGATTAACAACAAACCCGTCAACATCCTTCTTCTGACGTCTTTTTTAAATTGTGCAACCATTCCCAATTTTTTTTCTTCCATAGTTTACCTATAAAACTCAAAAATGACTGGATTTCCACACAAAGGCGATAATGCCTGTAAATATAAAATTGAAATCGGCGATAGTCTCGAGCAATAAACCTTCAGATACAATTCGTTTTTGAAATAAATACTGATAACCAAAGGCATAAGCAACACAGGGGAGTAAATAATACCCTAATGTAGTAGTCCACCCAACGAGCGAACTAACAAATAGGAGAACTGCGGTTGACGCCGTAAGGATAATAAGAATCGTTTTTGTTCGTTCCTTTCCGATTGCAATGGGAATGGTTTCCTTTCCCAGGATGCGGTCGCCCTGAATATCGCGAATATCAAGGACTACAGCCCTGATAAATGCAATGCTGAATGCAAATGCTATAGCAATGGCAAAAGACGGGATAAAGCTTTTTCTTGTCCCAAGGAAAGGTATGAGCGCCGTGCTAACGGCCCACGCAATACTGTAAAAAATCTCTTTTGATCCCGGTATTTGTTCAAGACTCCTGTAACGGATAATTTTAGACAAACTCTTTGGTATTATTTCTAATCGATAAAAAATGCCAAAGAGGCTTGCAAGAAAGATGCAAAAAAAAATGGACTTACTCAGCATAAATCCCAAAATAAAAGATGCCACTGCCCCGGCAGTGCCAAGACCGACAAAGAGGTGCTGTTTCCTTTCATAGAATTTTGCCCTTGCAGGCTCATTGAGAGCCACGGCTTCTTTGTTGGCGAAGTGATTCAGTACTTGCATGGAGAATATGAAGAGCGCCGCAATCAGGCAAAAACTCAATCGAGGCTGAATACCGAGTAACACAGCGCTTGCGTAACTCATACTTGCAGCGCCTAGCCCTACGTACGTACAGCTTCCAATAAAAAAACTGGCAATGCTTCTTAGTCCAAATAAGAATTTTTCGTAACTGTTGACCTTGTATGAACGTATCTTCTCAACAACCCTTTTAATCATCCAGTTTGGGGTTGAAGCGCCTGCGGTTACGCCAATAGTGTTAAAATCCTTGAACTTGCTGAGGTCCAGCTCGGCATCGGTTTCGACGTGAAATGTGGGTGTTCCCTGGGATTCGCATATCTTAACGAGCCGGGTAGTATTGGCGCTTCCCCTCCCGCCAACAACAATCATGGCGTCAACAGTTTTACTGAGGCTGATGATTTCATCCTGTCGTTTGTAAGTTGAACTGCAGATTGTTTCAAAAGATTCACAGTTTGAATATCGTTTTTTTAGCCGATCGATAGCATCTTTAAACATGCGCCTGTCTTGTGTTGTTTGCGCAACAACGCACACCTTGTCCATTGGCGGCAGCTGTTCAATTTCATCCAACTCCTGTACGACATAACCTTTGCCTTCTGCGTATCCCAGTAAACCTATAACCTCTGCGTGGCCTTTATCACCAACTATCACGGTTGAATAACCCTGTGCTGCATATTTTTTGATGATAGATTGAACTCTCATTACGTGGGGGCAGGTAGCGTCACAGACCTTTGCACCCAAATCTTCGATTTCTTTTCTACGGGTAGGCGTAATTCCGTGCGCCCTGATGACAACCGTACTTTTAGAAAGGTCTGTCTGACCACGAACGACGTGAATGTCTCTTTTTTCCAGATATTCAAGCACCTGAGGATTGTGAATCAGGGGACCGTCGGTATAGACTTTGCCGTCGCTTTTTTCATTTGCAGCATCCAAAAGGATGTCCATCGCACGTCGTACACCCATGCAGAATCCTGCAGTTTTAGCAACTATTACCCTCAATTTATTACCTCTGATTATTTAATGCGAATGAAACACTTGTATCCAATATGAGTTGATTCCCTTCCATAAACCAGCAAGCGTGTATAGATAGGAGTTGTTCCATATCGGCAAATAATAGTTGGCTGCGATTTGCCATGTTCGACATGAAAGACGTGCCTTTACTTTAACCTATCTCTGTATAAGGGAGGAAAACTATATTAGAATTTTTGCAAATTTTATCAGGTATGACGAGGTATGTCAATACTTTAATATCAATGAAAGTGTTGACCGTAATGGGTTTTTCCTTGCTATATAATTACGTGTTTTTCTATAATAACCAAATTATAAAATTCTGGTATGACAAAATAGTAATGAAATAGTTTTTATAACAACGAAAGAGGGTAGTTATGTCGGCGATTATTATTGATGGTGAGTCTTTTGCTGGAAAGATTCGTACACGATTGATTGAGGAGATCGATACCTTAAAAAAGAAAGGTTTTTGCCCACATTTGAAGGCTGTTCAGGTAGGTGAAAATGCATCGTCCCGGTTGTATGTTCAAAATCAACAGAAACAATGCGAGGCAATAGGCATCAAATATACCCTGGATGAACTTCCCGCTGATACGAAAGAAGCGGCTTTGATCGAACACATTAGAAAACTGAATAACGACCCTCAGATAACGGGAATTATATTGCAAATGCCATTACCCGAAGGTATAGACGCGAAAAAGGTACAGACATTGATTGCCCCTCATAAAGATGTAGAGGGGATGAACCCTGCCAACATGGGTGAGCTTGTTTACGGAAATACAAGACTGGTTCCATGCACTGCCATGGCCGCAGTAGAGCTTGTGAAATCCGTAGGTGTCGAGATTCGGGGGAAGGAGACAACAATTGTTGGACGCAGCGCCATCGTAGGGAAGCCCGTTAGTTTGTTAATGTTGGATTTGTCTGCAACACCAACGGTGTGCCATTCCGGTACAAAAGACCTTTCTGCCCAAACGAGAAAGGCAGACATTTTAATTGCTGCCGTTGGAAAGGCAGAGATGATTAAAGGTAATATGATCAAGCCAGGCGCCATTGTCATCGATGTAGGGATTAACCGCGTAAAGGAACTCGATGCGCAGGGAAACCCCGTTATGAACGTAAATGGCAAACCAAAGATGAAGACCGTGGGCGACGTTGAATTTGCGACTGCGAAAGAGGTGGCTTCTTACATAACCCCAGTTCCAGGGGGAGTGGGACCTGTGACGGTAGTCATGCTATTAAGAAACACCGTGGAAGCATTGAAAATGAGCATAAATAATTAATCATGCACAAAAACAAAATCCTTATTTCTATACCTGTTTTTAATGAAGCGGATGTGCGTGATATTATCCAAAGGGTTAATTACTTTCACCTGGATATACTCGTCGTAGATGATGGCTCGACCAATGGTCTCCACAAAGAATTAATAAATTTTAGGAATATACACGTAATCACACATCCAAGAAATCTTGGTTATGGCAAGACAATTATAGATGCATTCACATTTGCAACTGAAAATGGATATGATTACCTGTTGACGATTGATAGCGACGGACAGCATGAGCCTGAAGAAATTTCGCTATTTTTGAAAGAAATTCCATTTTATGACTGTGATATTCTATCGGGATCCAGATATTATTTTCCTGCAAGGCCAGACAATGAATTTCCACAGGAGCGATATCTCATTAACAAAGAGATTACAGGCGTTATAAATAGGATTACGGGATTCAATGTAACGGACGCATTTTGTGGTTTTAAGGCATATAAAGTTGAAAAATTGAAGCTGATGCACCTGACTGAGCATGGATATGGGATGCCGTTGCAAGTATGGATACAGGCGTGGAAGTTGGGCTTGCGGGTGAGAGAGATACCTGTTAAACTAATATACAAAGACCTCTCGAAACAATTTATAGGTATTTTAAAAAATCCCGTTACGAGGCTGAATTATTATAAAAATATCATAGAGAAAGAAATTACTGATACTGTACAAAACGACATAGCCGTACGAAAAACAAGAAAGAAAATAATTTCGTAATATTTAAATTAAATAATTAAATTATGCTGCCTCCGGCAGCGACTTTTAAGCTCCCCTCTAGAAAGAGGGGCCGGGGGTGTGTTACGGCAAACTTACACACCCCTTTATCCCCTCTTTCTAGAGGGGAATCATAAAAGGTTGAAATTCCTGTACATCAAATTTGTAAACTTACACGACGATCTTTTGTAAAAAATATGCCTCATAATTCCCTTTATATACACATCCCATTCTGTGCCAGAAAGTGCCGCTATTGCGATTTCAATTCAATTGTCTCGGAATCAAAAACAGTAGACCGCTACCTCCACGCTATTGAGAAGGAGTTAAGTTCGTTACAAGACCGATATGTATTTAACACCGTTTATATAGGCGGGGGGACACCAAGTATATTATCTGAAGTTCAGTTGGAAAAACTACTTCAAAGTGTTATCCGTTATATTCCATCTTCTGGAATACGGGAGTATACAGTTGAAGCAAATCCCGGCACACTGACTGTGAATAAAATCGGATTGTTAAAGGAATACCTGGTAAGTCGCATAAGCCTGGGAGTACAATCATTTCAGGATAGACAATTACAATTTCTTGGGCGTATTCATTCAAGTAATGACGCCAAAAACGCCTTTGATTCATTGAGAATAGCAGGTTTTAGAAATATTAATATCGATTTAATATTTGGATGTTCTGAACAGTCTATCGAAGATTGGGAAAAAGACTTAAAAACTGTGGTCGAATTGAGTCCTGAGCACATATCGACATATGCCCTTACGTATGAAGAGGGAACATTGCTCACAAGGGATTTGGATGGCGCGGTTATCCATAAACTGGACGAGGGTGTTGAATTGGAGATGTATAAAACGGCAATCCGTTATTTAACACGCAACGGCTATAATCACTATGAAATATCAAATTTTGCAAAATATGGGTACGAGTGTGCTCACAATCACGTTTACTGGAACAATATGGGTTATGTGGGAGTAGGGGCGGGGGCATTTTCTTTTATTGATAGTGTAAGAACTTCCAATGAAAAAGACATAGGTAAATATATCGATGGGATAAACGAAAATAAAAATATAAAGTCTTTTCGTGAAAATTTGCAGATCAATCAATTTGCATCTGAAACCGTTATTATGTCTTTACGTCTCCGTCAGGGCATATCAAATGTCGATTTTTATGAACGATTCGGTTATAAAATAGAGGATCAATTTAGAGAGCAGATAAACAGATTAGCAAAAGATGGCTTGATTAGTTATGCGGATGAAAGATTAAAACTCACGGAAAAAGGATTGTTTGTCGCAGACACTGTGATGACAGAATTTATATAATATTTGTTTTGTTACTTTTATTGAGGAGTTATTAAATTGTTAAGCGCGACAGAAATTAAAAGGGGTACGGTGTTAAAAATGGACGGTGAATTGTATTTGGTGGTTGATTATCAACACGTGACACCGGGAAATTGGCGTGGTATGGTACAGGCAAAACTGAAAAGTATGAAACAGGGAAGTATCGTCCAGAAACGATTCCGGTCTACGGATAAATTAGAAGATGTATTCCTTGAGCATCGCACAATGGAGTATCTTTATAAGGATGGAGAGAATTATTGCTTCATGGATACTGAAAATTATGAGCAAGTATTATTGCCTAAAGAGGCGGTTGAAGACGCCATGCCTTATATGACGTTAAACAGTCAGGCAAAGATAGCTTTTTATGAGAGCAAGGCATTATCAGTAGAACTTCCAACGTCTGTCTCTTTGAAGATTGTTGAAACAGATCCTGGGATGAAGGGAGACACGGTAGTGAATGTTTATAAACCTGCAAAGTTAGAGACAGGGCTTGTTGTAAAGGTTCCTCTGTTCATCAATAATGGTGAAGTAATCAAAGTAGATACAAGAACTGGTGAATTCCTTGGAAGGGAATAATTGGGAAAGATTGCTGCCACAAACCTATAATAGACACAACAATAATTGCAAATTGAAAAATACAATATGGATCAAGGAACATTGAGACTGTTTTGATTATGAGGAACTGAGATGGGCATTGAGGAATCTATTAAAATTTACGGTGCAAAGATAGATGAATTGCTGAAAGAGATCATCCCGCCTCATAGAAATGATTATTTAAGTGAGCCAATATGGCATCATCTGCATACGGGAGGCAAAAGAGTAAGGCCTGCAATATGTTTAATTACCTGTGAGGCATTGGGAGGAAATACTAATGAGGCGATACATTTTGCCCTTGCTATAGAAATTATGCATAACATGTTCCTCATGCATGACGATATTGAGGATGGCGACACGATAAGACGAGACCAGCCTACGGTATGGGTGAAATTTGGGACAGCCAATGCAATTAACGCAGGTGACTATCTTCTTGCGTGCGCATACAAAAGTGTGTTAGCAAGTCCTGTTTCATTAGAAAAAAAGATGCATTTACTACAGATATTTACGTTAACCTACGAAAAAACTGTAGAAGGCCAGGCGCTTGACATCAACGCAAGGGCAGCGGAAGATTTTTCAGTAGATAAATATATGGCAATGGTTGAACTTAAAACCGGATACTATCTTGCATGCGGTATGGTCGGTGGGGCCGTTGTATCCGGTATTTCCGAAAAGGTTGTAGAAAAGATATGGACGCTGGGGAAAACGATGGGACCGGCATTTCAGATTCGTGATGATTTAATCGACTTAACACACGGCAAAGGACGCGGAGGGGTAATAGGTTCCGATGTGAAGGAAGGCAAGGCAAGTTTTCTCTATTCGTATGCATTACAGGTCGCTTCTGCCGATGATAAGAAACACTTGCGTGACATTATGCTAAAACCAAGGGATGAGACAACCGATAACGATATAAAATTGGTGCTGGAGATATACAAAAAATATAATGCGATAAAATATGCTCAGGATTATGCAGAAGATTTGGTAAAACAAGCTTATAAGACAATCGACGAGATTCCGGTTGAAGACAAAACGGTGTTTAAAGAAATTGCTTCTTTCATGGCCAAGCGTATGTCCTAATAATAAATGGGGGGTATTTATGGGTGAACCTAAAATTATGATACAGGAAAAGGTTCTTTCTATTTTAGTAGCTTTAGATGAAGACAAATTCTGTGCCTATTGCCCCGAATTAGATTTAGTAACAGAGATGAACACTCCAGAAGAGGCTATTGAAGATATAATTGAGGCGATGAGGGATTATGCAGAAGAATATATAAATGATTTTGATATCTACTCCCAAAGTCCTAATAGGTCCCACCAATTGCCATATATTAAAGCTATATCTTCTTGTAAAACAGACTGGGAGATGAGAATGTTGATAGAGATAAAACATGGCATCGTATACGTATGACCACTTCAGAGTAG
>DBJWYX010000107.1:1144-8077 GCA_052360825.1 Candidatus Wunengus sp. YC64 | reverse complement strand
AATACAATCATTATGGCATAGGAATATGCCTTGTGGGAAACTTTAACCAATCTCGGCCAACGGCGGCACAAATGGCTTCGCTTTCGGAATTGGTAGAATATTTACAGAATAGATGTCATATCTCCTCCGAAAATGTAATCATGCACAGGCATTGCAGGCAGACGGATTGCCCCGGACGGAATTTCCCATATTATAAATTGCTTGCCAATACCTTTCGTTATTGAACTAAGAGATGATTCCATGGTTGTAACCGAAAAATCCATTTCAAAAATCTTTCCACTTCTCACCACAGCATGATAAGAGTCAGGACTGAGGTTTTTCTAAACCAGGTTTTGTAAAGCATTTTCAAATTCTCTGGCATTTTAAGTATATATTAAGTATTATATTCTCTATCGTTTTTTAGAAGGGATTTCCGTATAGTCTGGCGTCAGACGAAATCAGTATACTTACATTCATGAGAATGTAACAAAACAGGAGATTTGAATGAATATTTATGTGGGCAATTTGGCGCGTGAAGTAACCCAGGAGGACTTGGAAGAGGCTTTTAAAGCCTTCGGACAGGTTACATCAGTAACGATTATTAAAGATAAGTTTACTGGCGAACCTAGGGGATTCGGTTTTCTTGAGATGCCTGGAAAGGCTGAAGCCCAGGCGGCAATTGCCGGTATGAACGGCAAGGAGTTGAAGGGGCGTCCGCTGAACGTCAATGAAGCTCAACCGAAAACTGACCGCGGCGGAAGTGGTGGACGTGGCGGCGGTGGACGTGGCGGCAGTGGTGGTCGAGGCGGCGGCGGACGAGGTGGTGGCAGGGGAGAAGGGCGAGGAGGCAGACCGCGTTTCTAGGCTGTGGTATTTATACGAGGCAGAGTTTCCAGGCAATAAACACCTTTGAAAATGCAGGATTCACAGATAAAAAAATCCGTGAATCCTGTGTTTTTTGTAGATATGCTTAAAACTTTTTTTCCAATAGGGAATAGATAAAAAGTATAGCGTACTATTCATCCACCTGAATAAAAAACTTCAATAGCAAGATTAAAGACCAGACCCCCTTTGAACCCAAAAGATATTTTATCTAAAATATTTTCAGAATTTTGCATTGGGAAATAAGATGTCTCAAAGGCCATCGTGGGATGAATATTTTTTGCGGATCACCAGGGAAGTAGCCCAGCGATCCACCTGTTTACGGCGTCAGGTAGGGGCGGTGCTGGTGATGGATAAACACATCCTGACGACAGGCTATAACGGAGCGCCGAGCGGGCTTCAGCACTGTTTGGATATCGGCTGTTTACGGGAACAGCTCAAAGTGCCTCCGGGGGAACGCCACGAACTCTGCCGCGGACTTCATGCCGAGATGAATGCCCTGCTCCAGGCGTCGCATTATGGGATAAAAATTGCCGGAGCGACCTTATACAGCACCACCTATCCCTGTTCCCTGTGCGCAAAAATGCTTGTAAATGCCGGGATCAAACGTATCGTTACCCTCACCGACTATCCAGACGCCCTCGCCAAAGAGATCCTTGCAATGGCAAATATTAAAGTAGAACTTGTGAAACTGGATAACCATACAAAGTAACGGCTGATCGCCGGGAACCAAATGCCTCGTTATTTCACCACAACATTCACCAGTTTCTTTGGAATGATAATGATATTAACGACTTTCTTGCCATCCAGAAACGTCTTAATGCGTTCATCGTCCAATACGCGCTTTTTCAATTCATCCTCACTCACATCAACCGGCACAGACAGATGGCTTCTGACTTTGCTGTTGACCTGGATAACGATTTCCACCGTCTCCTCCTGAATGGCATTTTTATCGTATGAAGGCCATGAATGATGAAAAATGCTCGGTTTGTGTCCCATGATTTCCCACAATTCCTCGCTGATATGCGGAATTAATGGAGCCATTAACAAAAGGATAGCTTCCATCGTGTGGCGAAAGACATTAAAATTAAGCTCTTCCGATGCATTGTGGGGTATAACCACATGAAACGAATCTACATTGTTTAGTAACTCCATCACTGAAGCGATGGCGGTATTGAAATGCCAGGAGGTTTCCAAATCTTCCGTGACCTTTTTAATCGTCTGATTTGTCAGGCGGTAAAGGGTCTTTGCCTCAGGCGAAAGTTTCTGGATATCAATCTCCGTCCGTTGTACTCCGGCATACACCTCTTCATAATCGGTAATCTTCTGCCAGAGACGATTCAGAAACCGATGAGCGCCAATCACTCCGCGGTCATTCCACTCGGCGTCCTTCTGGGGAGGACCGATAAAAAGGATGTAGAGACGCTGCGTATCTGCCCCATATTTGTCAATAAGGATATCAGGACTCACCACGTTGCCTCTGGACTTGGACATCTTGGCCCCATCCTTGATGATCATACCCTGCGTAAAAAGGTGCTTAAAGGGTTCTTTAAAATTAATATAACCAAGGTCGTAAAGCACCCTGGTAATGAAACGTGAATAGAGTAAATGAAGGATGGCATGTTCTACGCCGCCAATGTACTGGTCTACAGGCAGCCACTTATTAACCTTCTCCGTAATGAAAGGTTGATTATCATCCTTTGGTGAAAGATATCGCAGGAAATACCAGCTCGAATCTACAAAGGTATCCATGGTATCCATCTCCCGCCGGGCCATACCGGAACATTTTGGGCAGTTCGTATTGTTAAACGAATCCACCTCCGCAAGCGGGCTCATGCCGTGCGGTTTAAATTCTACCTTTTCAGGCAAAATCACAGGAAGCTGAGATTCAGGCACAGGTAACGTGCCACACTTTTCACAATAAATAATGGGGATTGGCGCTCCCCAGTAACGCTGCCGGGAAATGAGCCAGTCCCTCAATCGGTAAGTCACTGCCCTTGCGCCCAGATCTTTTGATTCAAGATATTCAGTAATCTTCCGTATCGCATCTGTGTTGGGCATGCCATTAAAAATATCTGAATTGACCTGTATGCCGTCACCGGCATACGCCTCGTTCATCGTGTCTGCTTTCAGTTCGGTATCTTTAGGCTGAATAACAACCTGAATCGGCAGCTTATATTTCCTGGCAAACAGGAAGTCTCGCTGGTCATGAGCGGGTACACCCATAACAGCCCCTGTCCCGTATTCCATGAGGACATAGTTGGCTACCCAGATGGGAACCCTGCTGTTATTGACAGGATTGATAACGTACTTGCCCGTAAAGATACCTTCCTTCTCTGTCCCTTCAGCCGTGCGTTCCACCATACCCTGATTACGCGCCCTTTCTACAAAGTCCATCACGGCGTTTTTCTGCGGAGAACCGGAAACCAATTCACCAATAATCGGATGCTCAGGCGCCAGAGAAACAAAGGTCACTCCATAGAGCGTATCAGGACGCGTGGTAAAACAGGGCAATACCTTGCCTGAATCTTCTAGTTTAAAATTGATGCTGGAGCCCTCACTCCGGCCGATCCAGTTCGCCTGCATGGTCTTCACGCGTTCAGGCCAGCCGTCCAGGAGAACAATATCATCCAGCAGTTTCTGGGCATATTGACTGATACGGAAGAACCACTGCTCAAGGTCTCGCTGACGTACGGGGGTGTCACAACGTTCACAGCATCCTTCGACAACCTGCTCATTGGCCAGCACGGTAGCACAGGAAGGACACCAATTCACAGCCGCCTTCTTTTTATAGGCCAGGTTATTTTCGTAAAGTTTCAGGAAAATCCATTGTGTCCATTTATAATAATCAGGATTACAGGAAGTAAGCTCTCTGTCCCAATCGTACCCAACGCCCCAACGGTGGAGTTGCCGCTTCATGGCCTTAATATTATTCTTTGTCCAGGCGGCAGGATGAGACCCGCCCTTGATGGCCGCATTCTCGGCGGGAAGGCCGAATGCGTCCCAACCAATGGGTGACAGCACGTTATAACCCTTCATAATCTTGTAACGAGAAACGACGTCGCCGATGATATAATTTCTGCCATGACCCACATGCAAGGTACCTGAAGGATACGGAAACATGACCAGGCAGTAGAATTTATCCTTCGTACCGGTTTCGTTGGTATGGAACAACCCGCACCCTTCCCAAAATCCCTGCCATTTACCTTCGATATCAGTAAAGTTATACTCCCTCTTTGCCATCAAAAACTCCTTAAAACCTTAACCACAGAGACACGGAAAAAGATAGAAAATATATTCAAGTTGTGCACGGAAATCCCCCTTAAAAAAGGGGGACTGAGGGGGTTGTCTATACAAACTAAAACCCGCTTAATTAAAATGAAAATTGCTAAATTCTCTGAGTCTAATTTATTTTGCCATATTTATTCATCATAGCAAAATTCTTGAAGAAGCTAAAATTCTATCAAAATTTCACCCTTAATCAATCTAAATATAAGGCCGAAAAGCCTTGACAATAATCATATATCATGTTATTTTTGTTGTAGCATTTCAGGGTTAGCCGCGAATATTCACGAATGAACCCAAATAGTAATTATTCAAAATGGATGCGAAAGCAGGAGAGAAGTTCAGCATTTATCCCGGCATTCATATCTTTCTTTCGCGTATATTCGTGTAAATTTGTGGCTCAAACTTGCAATAAAACATTAGGTGGGGCTGTGGCGCAGTTGGGAGCGCGTTTGAATGGCATTCAAAAGGTCAGGGGTTCGAATCCCCTCAGCTCCACCAATAAATCAACAAATCCCAAATATTTGACACTTCCAGGTTTCTTTCAACTGTAGTCGGATTATACAACTTACCAGGTCATACTTCGTTGTGTTCACGCGGGGCTACCTCTCCACTCAGCACGTGATTACTGGTATAATAATATTGAAATACACTTTTAAATTCCTTGTACTTACGCAAAATATGAAAATTTATTCTTTGAACGAGTGTGGAGTTAACTATGAAAACGAAAACAATACATGAAAAAGAAATTTTAAAAGACATACAAGATTTACCTGAGCCTATGCAAGAGAAACTAGCTAGAATTATTCATCTTCTTAAAAAAGAGTTTGTTCAGCCTAAACTCAGAGAAAAATCCGCAACAGATGAATTCCTTTCTGTATGTGGAACATGGGAAGACGACAGAAGCATTGAGGAACAAATACGGGTTATTTATTCGAGTAGAAAATCATCTACAAAAATGGAGAATGTCTTTTGAAATATCTTCTCGATACAAATACTTGTGTTTACTTGCTCAATGGTAATGAGATTCTCAAAAGGAAGGTTAAAGAAATCGGTGTTTATTCTTTATCGATATCTAATTGCGTACTGGCTGAATTATACTTTGGGGCATACAATTCAAAGAGAGTTGAGGAGAATTTAAGGAGGATAGACTTATTTAAAAAGGAGGTAACACGAGAAAGTGCTCCGTCAAATTCTATCCTTAATGGTCTAGCCATGCAGCATAATTTATCACACGCACAACCTTATGTCAAGAGTAAAGACCTGACCCCTCAATCCTTCTAATATGTTTGAACCGTCAGACAATATGTCCATACTCAAACAACGGGGAACCCCAGGTCTACCGTAGAGCAATACGAATCAATATTAAGCCAGGCAGTAGACACACCTATTATTGTTTGTTCATTTGGAATCGGGAATGGCTTTATTTCAAAACTATCCGAAATTCGTAATGATATTATTTTATTGCTTGTTCTCAATGTCGTTTATCGCCTGAAGACAATACGCCAAAATCAGACAATATCCCGAATTGGATACTCCGAATTTGCGGGAACTATATGCGTCTAAAATCTTTTGCCACTCCTGAAGAAGAAAGGTCTTGTCGTCTTGGCTAATGAAGGTTTTAAAATCGGGGATGTTATTACCAAGCAAATTAAAAATTGTACCATCTTCAATGGCTTTCTCTATATCGGGGAGGGGGATGGTTTTGCCAGAGTCCAAGGCTTCATTAAGGCGGAATGATAGATGAACTAAAGTATTTATTTTCATGTTTTTATGCTCCTATGATTTATTTTAATGCTTTTATGTAATATATCATGTATTTGGGTCACATAACGCTATACATCACCAGTGGCACCAATAAGCTTTCCCTATAGGCCGCCGAATGTCTCGCCATCTGGTGAATGCGTTTGTTCGGTTTTCTTTACTTTTGATCTCAGGGTAATAAATGTTTGTGATTTTTCTTTAATATTATGGAAATCTATATTCAGGTCGATTTTCTCTATATCAAAATTAAACCTGACCGATTCTGAAATTGATTCGTTTAAAGTTAAACTGGTATATTCTCTGACGCTTGAAATAGGAACCTGACTATCTGTTATCGATAATTCCGCAACATAAAGTATCCGCGTTATGTCATAAAATGCACCCTCAAATACTATTTGGAAGCGATTGTTGGGGTTAGGGTATTCAGCATTTATTGTTACTTGTTTTGGCTTATCATTTGGTTTCATTCCGTCAAAAAATGACGAGAGTTGGTTAAAAACTCCATGCCACCCATCAACCAAACTGTACAGTTTTCCGTCCTTTGTTGATTTGAGAATTTTATCTTCGCCAGTTGCAGATTTGATAATTTTAAGCAATTTCTCTGCGACTTGCTTATCAAGTTCTTCCGGAATTCTTAATTCCGCATGAATCAAATTGCCCGCTCGTCTGTGAAGCATTAAAAATGTTGGTAAAAACCATTCAGATACTGTATCAACTGATATTTCGTTAACTGAACGTAGATCAATCGCTTTTGATTTTGCATATTCTATGACTCCTTCAGCAAAACCAGTTGTTGAGACTGCTGTTACTTTATCGAAATTAAATCTGTCTCTTCTCCCAACAAGCTGTTCTATCCATGAGCCAGGGGCCGCGCCAGATGCTGGCCTGTCTCGGCATTCAATTAGCCAATTGAATGTGCTCGACCCTACTCTCCCTTTTATTTGAATATCAAATTCGGCTATTTGAACTCCCTCGTCATTAAATATTCTTTCGTTTGACGAAACCTCAAAAGTATCTGGCAGT
>DBJWYX010000107.1:0-1134 GCA_052360825.1 Candidatus Wunengus sp. YC64 | reverse complement strand
TAGATACTTTTCTATTTCTCTGACTAGGGATTCCAACTGTTTTCCTGTATTCGCCATAATTGTCATTTTTCAGCCGAACGACACGATCAGCGGTTTACCGGATCGTAGCGTAGGTAAATCCGCTGCATTGTTTTGTTAGGCGATTCATGCCACAAAGTCATGGCAGATCACCTGCATATTTAACGTTTTTATGATTCTTCAACTCATCCAAAGCCCAAGCAACCTGGCCCATTTCTGCTCTCGAAAGTATTTCTTTGAGCGGCCACTCAACTAGCGCTGATTGGGCCGGAAATATTCTCTGCAGCTTTCTGAAATGAAAGAACTTCACCGCATCTATGCCCCTCTCTCTAACCCCGAAGACAAAAACAAAGAGTGGTCCACAAATGAACGCTATCGACTGAATATTGCGCTTGAGATTGCCCAGCGGTGGAGAAGGCCCCTCCTGTGAGAGGGCAATAGTTTGAGATACTCTCAGCCAAGCCGTATCAGAGTCAGTGTTGTGAGCCCCGATATAGATCGCGTAGTAATCAGGAATCTTTCCCTCAAGTCGTAAGAGGTGACGATCAGCCTTCGGTGTCATATGCACTTCGTTCTCTGCATGTTCTCCAGTCATCGCTTTCATTGCAATCCATCGTGCAAGAATTTCTTGATCTGCTACGGAGAGTTTAACGCCGTCACGGCGCAGAATTCTGGTCAAGATAGACTTGGCTTTACCTTCTAATATGTTCATCCAACCGCTGTTGCAGGATTTACAGACAACTCTAAACTTCGTGGTAGACAAGTGGCCTTGCCTAGACAGGCTCTTGCAACCAATCCGCTCTTTCCACTTGAAGGTTTGTAATTCTCTAGTATTTTTCCGACCTCCAAGAAGTGGCAAATGAGCGTGCATCCACACGGGCCAAATATGTTCTTTGCTCTTGTTGCCTCGACTACCGCAAAAGATACATGGCTTGCTCACGGCGACCTCATCGTCTAACAATGATTATACAGTCTGTATAAAACGGCAAAAACAGAATCTCTCGCTATATAAGAAGTTGCCGTGTCTTCTTGTCACGCATTGTAACTACTTTCGCATCAAGCTTTTTCTGCATTTTCGTCAATCGCCCATTCCGGATTATACAGACTATATAATCC
>DBJWYX010000106.1:0-8134 GCA_052360825.1 Candidatus Wunengus sp. YC64 | reverse complement strand
CTTTCCTACAAATGGCAGGTGCGACAGGTGCAACCTTTACCATTGCAAATAAGGCGATGGCATTTCGGTTACTGAAACCTGCTGTGGAAGTGGGAAATCCGTTAGATGCCTATCCTGATCGCGCATGGGAAAGTGTGTATCGCGACCAATATAGGTATGATCGAACATTTACCTTTACTTGTTCGCCGAACGACACCCATGCCTGCAGGGTAAGGGCGTTTGTAAGAAATGAAGTGGTCATGAGGGTTGAACAAAATTACGACCATCAGAATTACTCAGACCTGTATGGAAACAAGGCCACGAGGAACTGGAACCCCAGGATGTGCTTGAAAGGCTATACGTTCCACCGCAGGGTTTATGGTCCTTACAGGTTAAGATACCCACTTATCAGAAAAGGTTGGAAACAATGGGCAGATGATGGCTTCCCGGAATTGACGCCGGAAAATAAATCAAAGTATATGTTTGATGCCAGAGGCCAGGATGAACTATTAAAGGCTTCATGGGATGATGCTTGGACTTATGCTGCAAAAGGGATTATCCATATTACCAAAAAGTACAGTGGTGAAGAAGGCGCGAAAAAACTTATAGAACAGGGATATCCAAAAGAGATGGTTGATCCCATGAAGGGCGCCGGTACCAGGACATTCAAGGGGCGTGGTGGTATGGGTCTTTTGGGTGTGATTGGTAAATATGGAATGTACAGGTTTAACAATATGCTCTCATTAGTAGACAGCCATAACAGGGGAGTTGGAGCTGACAAGGCATTAGGCGGGAGGAACTGGTCGAACTATACATGGCACGGCGATCAGGCTCCTGGTCATCCATTTTCTCATGGATTGCAGACCTCCGATGTTGATATGAATGATATTCGTTTCTCTAAGCTGGTTATCCAAACGGGAAAGAACCTCATTGAAAATAAGATGCCTGAAGCACACTGGCTTACCCAGGTTATGGAGAGAGGCGGAAAACTCGTTGTAATTACACCTGAATATAGTCCGTCTGCGCAAAAAGCAGATTACTGGATACCGATAAAGTGTAATACCGATACGGCTCTTTTCCTGGGCTTAACGAAGATACTGATGGACGAGAAATTATATGATGCTGATTATGTGAAGAAGTTTACCGATTTCCCGCTGCTCGTGAGGACTGATACGTTGAAGAGGCTACAGCCAAAGGACATTATCCCTGATTACAAGCTGGAAGATATCTCGCATGGCCCAAGCTACAAGCTTCATGGATTGCATGACGATCAAAGAGAAATAATCGGTGATTTTGTTGTATGGGACTCAAAGACGAATGGTCCAAAACCGATTACCAGGGATGATGTCGGCGATAAGCTGACGGCTAAGGGAATAGACCCTGTCCTGGACGGCACTTTCAAGGTGAAGACTGTTGACGGAAAAGAGATCGAGGTTATGCCGCTCTTTGAGATGTACAAGATACACCTGAGAGATTACGACATTGACAGTGTTGTTGAAATGACTAATTCGCCGAAAGAATTAATCGAAAGACTGGCGCACGATATTGCAACGATAAAACCGGTAGCTATTCACTATGGTGAGGGTATTAATCATTACTTCCATGCGACATTGATGAATAGGTCTACATACCTGCCATTAATGTTAACCGGGAATGTCGGTTATATGGGTTCAGGTTCACACACATGGGCAGGAAATTATAAGGCTGCAAATTTCCAATCGGCAAAATGGTGTGGTCCTGGCTTCTATGGTTGGGTAGCTGAAGACGTATTTAATCCAAATCTCGATCCGAATGCACCAGCATTGGATTTGAAAGTAAAAGGTCGTGCCTACGATGAAGAGGTAGCATACTGGAACCATAATGATAGACCATTGATTGTTAATACGCCAAAATACGGTCGTAAGGTCTTCACGGGTAAAACACACATGCCAACTCCGACAAAGATTATGTGGTTTACCAATGTAAACCTGATCAATAATGCAAAGCATGTGTATCAGATGTTGAAGAATGTGAATCCCAATATTGAGCAGATTATGTCTACCGATATTGAGATGACAGGTTCCATAGAGTATGCAGACTTTGCTTTCCCGGCAAATTCGTGGATGGAGTTTGAGACCCACGAGATCACCAGTTCATGCTCGAACCCATTTTTCCAAATATGGAAGGGTGGTATACGGCCAGTTAATGACTCCAAAGATGATGTGATGATCATTGCAGGTATGGCGGCTAAACTGGGTGAATTGCTCAGGGATATGAGGTTCAGGGATTTCTGGAAATTTGCACTAGAGGGCAGACCAGAGGTATATATTAACAGGTTGCTGGATGGTAGTACGACCTCGAAGGGATATACTTTTGATGATATAGTAGCTGGTAAATACGGTGAACCTGGCGTAGCCTTGTTAAATTACAGGACTTATCCAAGGCAGCCATTCTGGGAACAGATACACGAAAGTCTACCATTCTATACACCAACGGGAAGGTTGCAGGCTTACAATGATGAATCGGAGATTATTGAGTACGGCGAGAATTTTATTGTGCATCGTGAAGGGCCGGAAGCAACTCAGTACTTACCAAACGTAATTGTAAGCACCAATCCATATATCCGTCCCGATGATTATGGAGTTCCAGAGAGTGCAGAACACTGGGATGAGAGAACTGTCAGGAATATCAAGAAGTCGTGGTCTGACACAAAACAGACAAAGAACTTCCTGTGGGAGAAAGGATATAAGTTCTATTGTGTAACACCTAAATCCAGACATACGGTGCATTCACAATGGGCAGTAACAGACTGGAACTTTATCTGGAATAACAACTTTGGCGATCCGTACAGAATGGACAAGAGAATGCCAGGCGTTGGGGAACATCAAGTTAATATAAACCCACAGGCGGCGAAAGATTTGGGCATTAATGACGGCGATTATGTTTACGTGGATGCTAACCCAGCCGATAGGCCATATGAAGGCTGGAAGCCTAATGATCCATTCTATAAGGTATCCAGACTTATGCTAAGGGCAAAGTACAATTCCTCCTATCCTTACGGCGTAACGATGATTAAACACTCTTCGTGGATTTCAACGGAAAGGACTGTGAAGGCGCATGAGACCAGACCAGACGGAAGGGCTTTGGCTGCTGGCACGGGATATCAGTCCAGTTTCCGTTACGGTTCTCAGCAGAGTCTAACAAGAGACTGGTCTATGCCGATGCATCAGCTTGATAGCCTGTTCCACAAAGCCAAGATCGGTATGAAGTTTGTCTTCGGCTTTGAGGGTGATAACCACGGCATCAATACTGTTCCAAAGGAGACGTTGGTAAAGGTTACCAAGGCGGAAGACGGTGGTATCGGTGGGAAAGGTGTGTGGGATCCTGTAAAGACAGGCTACACCACAGGTAATGAAAACGACTTCATGAAAAAGTACCTTAACGGTGAGTTAATTAAGGTAGAAAAGGCATAAGATAGATTATGTAAGGTCAAAAACGAGCTAACAGATGCTACGTAAAACATTTGTTAGCTCGTTTAATTTTGGGATTTACTAAATTTTGTGTAAAGGAGAAAAGAATTTATGAAAAAATATTTGATTGCAGGAATACTTGCAGCGACGTGTATGGCGGTTTCGTACAACGCACGTGTGTGGGCTCAGGCCGATGAAGCGAAGGTGTTGACGCCTGAACAGATGGCCGAAGCGGTGAAGAAGCTGGAAGAGGCGCAGCAAAAGTTAAAGAAGGTAGTTAAAAATCTACCCAAAGTGGACAATGCAGGTTCTATTACAGGCGTTGTGACGTGCCAAAAAATGAGGAATAGCGCAGATGCTATTGTGTATATTGAAAAAGTCGGAGATAATAAGTTTGCTCCTCCTGCAGAACATGCAATTATTGACCAGCTCAATCTTACCTATGTGCCTCGTGTTGTAGCCATGCAGAAGGGTACAACAGCGGACTTCCCTAATAGCGACGCAGTTCGCCATAATGTATTTTCTCCTCCCACCGCTGCCTTGCAATTTAATTTGGGTACGTATCCAACAGGTGTTGTTAAAGAAGTGCTTTTCGATGTTGTAGGAGAAACGCCTCTTCTTTGCAACGTACATGCTGAAATGGCAGGATATGCGGTTGCCTTCGAAAACCCATATTTTGCTGTCACGGATAAAGACGGAAACTATACCATTGAAGGTGTTCCGCCTGGGAAATACGTTGTTAAGACATGGCATGAAAAACTCAAGGAAATATCGCAAGAGGTCACAGTAGAGGCCGGAAAGGCCACAACTTCCAGTTTTGAATTAAAGAGAAGAAGATAATTTGTGGGTTAAGGCGTTATGCCTTATGGGCATATTTGTTTATGCCCTTTACATAGAATTCCAGTGAGGTGTAAAGCCTCACTGGAATTTTTTTTGTTTAAAATAAACAAGAATTAATGAGTGGTAAAAAATCGTGTGGGGAAAACTTTACTATTGAAGGGCTTGCTGAAAAAACAGTTTGCATTTGACAAAGTCTGCAAGTTACTAATATAATTGATTATCTTTAAATTGGCGCTTTATGAGCCATTATTATGCAATTTCCTGAGTTAGATTATTAACTTACCAGAAATTATATGATTCAACGACGCAAAACACGGGTGGTTAATGCAGGCGAGGTGTTGATCGGCGGAGATAACCCAGTATCCGTGCAGACAATGACCAAGACACACACCGAGGATATCGATGCCACCGTTCAGCAGATTAAAGAGCTGGAATCAATTGGTTGCCATATTATTCGTGTGGCAGTTCCTACGATTGTTTCGGCAAAATGTCTTGGCGCTATTAAGAGGCAAATAAAAATCCCGCTGGTTGCCGACATACACTTTGGGCATCACCTCGCACTTGAAGCCATTGCCCAGGGGGTCGATAAAATAAGAATTAATCCGGGAAACATGAAGGACAAGAAAAAACTGGAAGAGGTTGTAAAAGCGGCAAAAGACAGAGGTATTCCCATTCGTATCGGCGTGAATTCAGGTTCAGTGCGCGGCGAAGGTGATGAACATGAAAAGCTAACCACGCTGATGGTTAAAACTGTCTTGCAATATTGCGAGCATTTCGAATCACTGGGATTTAAAGATATTGTACTTTCACTCAAGGCATCCGACGTTCCTTCAACCCTGGACGCTTATCGATTAATAGCAACACAGTGTGATTACCCCTTGCATTTGGGCGTTACAGCGGCGGGACCGCCGAGTCTGGCGACAATCAAGTCTGCTATTGGTATAGGCGGGCTGCTCTCCGAGGGTATCGGTGATACCCTGCGGGTCTCTTACACGGGTGCGTCTGAATTGGAGGTGAAGGCAGGATATGATATTTTAGAGGCATTGGGGCTTCGCAAGCGAGAGGGAGCGGAGCTTATTTCCTGTCCCACCTGTGGCCGGTGTGAAATCGATTTGGTAAATATTGTGGAACAGGTGAGGCAGCGTTTGCCGGGTGATAAAAAAAATCTCCAGATCGCTATCATGGGGTGCGTGGTAAACGGCCCCGGGGAAGCACGAGAGGTCGATATTGGTATTGCAGGCGGCAAGGGTTTTGGATTCCTTTTTAAGAAGGGTGAGAAAGTGCGAAAGATACCAGAAGACCGTATGGTGGATGAGCTTTTGGAAGAAATCGCCCACATGTCGTAAAATGAAAAATATCGTTGTCCTAGGTTCTACAGGTTCTATCGGTAAAAACACCCTTGAGGTTGCCAGGAATTTAAAGGATAAATTCCGGGTGATTGGTCTCTCATCGAATTCGCGCTGGGAGCTTTTAGCGGAGCAGGTCGAAGAGTTCAAACCCGCATACGTTGCCTTAAACGATTCTCAATTAGGCGAAAAGCTAAAACGCCGCTTTCCTGATAATCACCTGAAAATATTGACCGGAAACAAATGTCTGGAAGAAATTGTTTTAAACGAAGATGTTGATGTTGTAGTATCCGCAGTAGTTGGGGCTGTTGGTTTGCCGGCGGCCATAGCGACTGTACAGCAAGGGAAGACCCTTGCATTGGCCAACAAGGAGTCGCTGGTTATGGCCGGGCATATCGTGATGTCCCTGGCAAAGAAAAACCAGATTTTGCCTGTAGACAGTGAACATAGCGCTATATTTCAGTCTCTTCAGTCGGGTAAGCTAAGTGAAATTAAGCGTGTTATTATTACAGCGTCGGGTGGTCCTTTTTATGACTACCCGAAGGACAAGCTTCCCGATGTAAGTCCTGCTCAGGCCCTCAAGCATCCCACATGGCAGATGGGGCAGAAGATTACCATAGATTCAGCCACTCTGATGAATAAGGCGCTGGAGATTATTGAGGCGAAATGGCTGTTTAATTTGAAGGCGGAGCAAATAGACGTTGTGATACATCCTCAATCGATAATTCATTCAATGGTTGAGTTTTGTGATGGGTCGGTTGTTGCTCAGATGGGGATGCCTGACATGAAGGTGCCCATACAATATGCCCTCACATATCCCGAAAGGATGCCCCTGAGCGTTCAACCATTAAATTTATCACATATAGGAAGTCTTACATTTAAGAAGCCGGATATGGAAAAGTTTCCAGCTTTAAGGCTTGGTTACGAAGCTGCCAGGGAAGGCGGTACGATGGGGGCAACGCTTAATGCTGCCAATGAAGTTGCAGTGCAAGCCTTCCTGAATGGTCAGATTAAGTTCACAGAAATCGCAACCTCTGTAGAGAAAGTAATAAATAATCATCATTATATTAAAAATCCTTGCCTGGAGGATGTTTTAACGGCAGACGCCTGGGCAAGACGGGAGATCAAAAAATGCCTTATGTAAACGTATCAACCAATGTCCTATTAGTAATTGCGGGTATTGGGTTGCTTATCTTTATCCATGAACTCGGCCATTTTCTGGTGGCAAAAAAGATAGGAGTTCGAGTCCTGGCTTTTTCGCTGGGTTTCGGGCCCGCTCTGTTTAAAAAGACGTGGGGAGAGACAGAGTACCGTCTTTCCTTAGTTCCGCTTGGGGGTTATGTCAAACTGGCCGGGGAAGGTCCGGAAGAGGAAAAGACGGGCGCGTCGTGGGAATTTTCTTCAAAGAGCGCAGGACAGCGCGCCTCTGTTTTTGTGGCTGGGGTTGCATTAAATGCCGTACTGGCCTTTATCGCTTTCATTGTTGCCTTTCAGATCGGGGTGCCTTTTATTACCCCCGATGTGGGCCAGGTCATGCCTGGCTGGCCCGCGTGGGAGGCAGGGATTCAGCGAGGAGACAAAATCGTTGAAATCGATGGAAGTAAAGACCTTGACTTTGAAGACCTCTTTACCATTGTCGCCCTCAGTAACCCTGCTACCGGTGTATCTCTCAAAGTCGAGCGGGACAAGAAGACTTTTGACGTAACCGTCATACCTAAGTACGATGAAGAGCACGGTATCCAGCGCATCGGAATCATGCCGGCCACAAGTCTGGAAATTGATAAAATATTTGCCTTCGAAAATAATGATGCTCCGGCCAGGGATGCAGGTATACAGGTCAAGGATATCGTGACCGCCGTAAATGGTAAACGGATTTCCGTAGAGGACGAATTCCGCGAGGTTGAGGCCGTGAATCCGGGGAAGGAAATTTCACTTACCGTACTGCGAGACAATAAAGAGGTCGAACTAAAAGTAACTCCTTCCAGCGTTAGCCGGCGGATGCTTGGTATTTCTTGTGCTACTGCTATTTTGGATGGTGTGAAAAATAACAGCATTGCCAGTAACGCTGGTTTCATGAAAGGTGACGAGGTTCTTGAAATTAATTCAATACCCGTGACAGGCTTTACGGATATCAGGAAATTTGTTGTTGAATCGAAAGATGAGACATGTATCGTTACGGTTAAAAGAAATAATACGGTTAATTTGATTGAAATTCCATTCAAGGATGAGAAGACGAAGGAAGAATTTCTGGGCAGCCTGACACCTTTTTACGGGTTGAAGGTTGATTCGCTTGTTGAAGGATTCCCTGCTGAGAAAATTGGATTAAAGCCCGGCGATAGAATTGTTTCTATTGATGAAAAGGAAATAAAAGAGTGGAATACCCTCTTGCAAATGGTAATGGCGGGGCAGGGGAAACCCATGGTGATTGAGTGGATGCGGGGGAATGAGCGATTTGTATCCACCATCGAACCGCAGAAGGATGAAAAGAGCGCTGCAGGCCGTATTGGTGTAAAATTCAGG